>JAAEOH010000436.1 GCA_024244645.1 Hyphomicrobiales bacterium | reverse complement strand
GTGGACAGTTTGAGATTGATTGCTTGAGGAGGGTTTCTGGCTCATCGTAACCATCAAGGAGTGAAGATGAGCAAGAAACCCGGGCCACGAGCACCTTCTTCGGAGAAGGTCATCAAGGATATTCGCCGCAAGACCCGGCGGCCTTTCATTCGCAATCTTCACCACCTATACATTTGCCGACCGTCCTGATTTCGCGGTCGCGCAAGACGAAATAACCGCTCCAGGAGAAACGCTCTGATGCTGCCGGTTCGCGACAATTACGAAGATCTGGTGGGGGATTTTGTCTGGGACATCCCGGAATATTTCAATATGGGAACCGCCGTCTGTGATGACTGGGCGGAGCGCGAGCCGGACCGTGTATGCCTGCTGCACTTTGTGCCGGATGGTGAGCCCGACACGCTGACCTACGGGCAGATGAGCGCGCGCAGCAATGCGCTCGCCAACGGGCTGGCGTCTCTCGGCGTGTCGCGGGGGGACCGGTTGGCACTGCTGCTGCCGCAAGGTTTTGAAACAGCCATCGCGCATATCGCCATATACAAACTTGGTGCCATCGTCGTGCCGCTGGCGCTGCTGTTTGGCGTCGATGCGCTCGAGTACCGGCTCAAGACGTCCGGCGCGAAATGCGTCATCACCAATGCGTCCGGCGCCGCCAAGGTGACGGAAATCTCCGAAAAACTCGATCAGCTTGCTTCGGTTGTCTGCGTGGACGATTTCCCGGAGACAGTTTCCTTTGATGCTCTGACGGACGGTTTTCAAGCTTCATTCAATACGGTGGCGACCCGCGCCGACGATCCGGCGCTGATGATCTTCACCTCCGGGACGACCGGCCCGCCCAAGGGTGCCCTGCATGCGCACAGGGTGCTGCTCGGGCACCTTCCCGGCATTCAATTGCCGCACGAATTCCTGCCGCAACCGGGCGACCTGTTCTGGACGCCGGCAGACTGGGCCTGGGCGGGCGGTCTTTTGAACGTCCTGATGCCGGCGCTCTATTTCGGCGTGCCCGTGGTTTCGTCGGCGGCGCAGAAATTCGATCCCGAAACCGCGTTCCGCATCATGGCCCAAACCGGTGTGCGCAATGCATTCATTCCACCGACCGCGCTGAAGATGCTGAGGACTGTCGACAACCCGGCCAAACGCTTCGATCTTAATCTGCGCACGATCGGTTCCGGCGGCGAATCCCTCGGCCGGGAAACCTATGAATGGGCAAAGCGGGAACTCGGCATCACCATCAACGAGTTCTACGGTCAGACCGAATGCAATCTGGTCCTTTCGTCCTGCGGCCGCATCGGGGTGACACGGGCGGGATCGATCGGGCTTGCTGTACCCGGACACATGGTCGCGATCGTCGACGCGGCCGGCAATGAGGTTGCCGCCGGAACACCCGGACAGATTGCCGTGAAACATCCCGATCCGGTGATGTTTTTACGCTATTGGAACAACGAGGCGGCGACGCGGGCCAAATTCGTCGGCGACTGGATGCTGACCGGCGATCAGGGCATTCAGGGCGAGGACGGCTATGTTGAATTCTTCGGCCGTGACGACGACGTGATCACCTCTGCGGGATACCGCATCGGCCCGGGTGAAATCGAGGATTGCCTGACCGCACACCCGGCGGTCGCCCTGGCGGCCGCCGTCGGCAAACCCGATCCGCTGCGCACCGAAATCGTCAAGGCCTATATCGTTTTGAAACCCGGTCAAAAACCCAGCCATGCGCTTGCCGGCGAGATTCAGGACTGGGTGAAAGTGCGGTTGTCAGCACATGAATATCCGCGCGAGGTTGCCTTTGTCGATACAATGCCGCTGACGACAACCGGCAAAGTCATACGGCGAGAGCTGCGCGACCGGGCAATCCGGGAAACCCGCAGCTACGACTGAGCAACAGCCCGCATAAACAAGATACGCTCTACTTCGTCCGCGTCATGCCGCGCAGTTTTTCGCGCACGATGCGGGCAATGTTTCGGGTGTTCTGGTAGAGATGAAGCTGTTTCGCTACCTGACGGACGTCCCGGTCTTTGCCGGGTGTCAGACCGACTATAAGGGTTCCCATCTTGCTGCGTTCGCGCCAGAGGCGGCTCATGACCGGATGGTCCGGCACTGCGCAACTGTCGGTAATAATGATATTCGGGTCGTCGAGATGGGTGGTCGTCAGATCGTCCATCAGCAGCTGGCCCGGCGAATAGGAACGGTATTCTTCGTTATAGGCCGTTTTCCAGGTGTAGGCGGCGCCGCTCATGATGAAAACTATCATCGAGGCAATGGCTTCGCCGTTGAGATTCAGCGTGTGAATTCGAACATTGTCGGTCTCGGCAAGATCGGTGATTGCCTCGCGGGCAAAGGCCGCCCGGTAACGGTCGACCACCATGGCGGAGCGCCGGCGTCCTTTCCAGCCGCTTGCTTCAAGGGCGAGGAACTCTTCAAGGCGGTGGCGGATTTCATCCGGACGGCGGGCAACCTCGTAGCCGAGGGCACCAGTCTTGTTCAATTGACGCCGCTGGCGGCGACGGTCGCGCAGATGTTTGGCCGACAGTGATTGCTGGAGATAGGCCGGGCCATCCAGGTTGCTTTGCAGCATGGGCCGTTCAAACACCTCCGCCTCGGCAACCGGCAGGTTGCGGCTGATGGCGACGGCGCGCAGCATCTGCGCAAACGGTCCTTCGAGGCGCGCCATCGGGATCACCAATACGGACGGAAGCCCCAGTTCGCCGCGTGACAGCGTCTCAAACAGATTGTCCAGGGTCTCGGCGGCCGCCTCCTGATCAAGCAGGGGTGTTCCGAGCGGGCCAAAGTGGTTCGCCCAGGCGCGGATAATCGGGGTGGCGAGGGAAAATCCAGGCCGCTTGACCGAAAACGGCATCAGGAAACGTATGCGGCTGCGATGCTCATCCTCATCGCGCATGATCATCAGCCGTATCCGCTTGTCTTCCAGGCGCGGCATGGCCGGGGCCATAAAGCGAGCCGAAAAGAATGCGTTGGGTTCGAGCGCACGGTGCGTCAGGAAGTCGAGTTCCTGCCGAAGATCGTATCCGGCCCGGGCCGGATAGATGCACAGATGCCGGGACGGCCTGCCGCCGTCCACCGAAATCTCCGCGACGGGCCGCTCAACCGTTACGCCGGCGATCTTTGTCACCGTCGTGGCAGCGACAGTGCCGAGATCTCCCTGCAGGAACGGGTTCGAAGACATGTCAGCTTGCCTCACTATTGGTCGCGTGCGTCTGCGGTCTGCTCAATACATGCATGGCAATGCCCAGGCGGGTTCGAACAACAACAAACAGCAACAGAGCTTCGGCTATCATGGCAGTCATTGTGGCGGCCGCCGCGCCGTTTATTCCGAAATGCGGTATGAGCGCGATGTTGCCGGCAACGTTGACCGCCAGCACCGCGAAATAGATCAGGGCACAGATTTTCTGGTGCCCGGCCATGGTCAGAAGCGCTTCGCCAGGGCCGATGAAAGCCTTGGCCGCGATGCCGACGAAAAGGATGATCATTACCGAATGGCCGGCTGAAAAATTTGGCCCGAACAGAGACAGAAGAAATGGCCCCAGCAGGAGCACAACGGCGCCGACGGCGAGTGACGGCCAGAAGGTCCAGCGTGCGGCGGACACGGCAAAGTGGGAAAGCTCCTGAAACTTATCCTCTGCCACCAGCTGCGAAAACCGCGGCGTCATTCCGGCCTTGACTGCAAAAAATACGAAGTGCACCAGTGCCATCGTCTTTGCTGCGGCAAAGTAGGTTGCGACCTTGTCGGGCTGTAGAAACAGGCCAACCATGACAACGTCCGAATTGGTCAAAAGGAAATAGAAGCCCTCGATCAGAAATATCGGTAGGGCGATCTTGCCCCAGTAGGCGAGGCGATAGGTGCGCGGTCCTGGCTTGTAGCGCCTGCGCAAACGCCGGCCGAGCACCATCAATTGACCGGTTGTCGTTGCATAGGTCGCTAAGATCGCGGCAATCATGGCGGTTTTGGCGGTCGCGTCGAATCCCAACAGGATCGCTGCGACCATGGCAAGCGGGATCAGGACCGGACGCACCAGATAGGTCGGAGCCAGAGCCTGTATAACCCAGCTGTTTGCCCGGGCCGTTCCTTCCATCGAGTCGCCGAGAGCGATCATCGGCAAAAGGACTGCGCCGAGAACGAGGGGAACGAAATAATAGGCGGCAACGTGATCGCCGAACATATAGAGGAAAGCGACACCCACCAGTGCGATAAAACTGGCCGTCGCCAGCGCCACGAGCCGCGCGGTGAAGGTCAGACCGCGTATTTCACCGATGTCGCCGCTGGCGCGGTATTGCGGAAGGAAGCGGATGACGGCGGTGTGAAATCCGAGACAGGACAGGTTGCCGGCGATGACTGCGATAACCCAGACAAAAACGAAAATGCCGTATTCGAACTGTCCCATGATACGGGCGAGGAATATCTGCGCCAAAAAGGCTATGCCGGCACTGATGACCCGAATGACAAAGGCAATCAGCGACATGTGGCGGGCTTCGTGGTGCCCGTCACGTCCACCGATGTTCTGCAGCGTTTTGTCAAGGAATCCGGTAACGCTCCGCCGGAATTTTCGTTCCGGCGCGAGCGCGCTTTCAGCCGAATTTTCTACCGTCATACGCACGGCACTTGTCCAACCTTACCCAATACTGTGCGGCAGTATGACGGCTGGCCGTTAAGAAACGGTTGGGTTTCGGGGAATTGACCGTGAAATTTTGCAGGCAACGGGTTGCGCCATGCCGGGCGGCGGCTGCCAGATGCAGCCTCCGGCGATCGTGCGATAGCTCAACCGGATCAAGCGGCCAGGCAGTTGTTGTTGGGAATTTGCGAAAAAGCGCGGCAGATCAGGCCGCGCAAACCCTGTCATAGAGCAGGTTTTCAGAAAACTGATTGGCACTGCCGCCGGATCGGTCCCCTGTCGCTTCCATGAGGGCAAGTTAAGGCAGAATTCAGTCGGTGGAGATGCCGTCGGGATGTCCGGCGGCCGGTCTTCACTTGTTCGTGAATTGAGCCCCCCAACCCGGTCTATTTGAATGCGCCGTGGCAATGCTTGTATTTCTTGCCGGAGCCGCAGGGACATGTCTCGTTGCGGCCAACCTTGCCCCAGCTCGCCGGATCATCCGGATTGCGCTCTTCCGCCGGTACCACTTTTTGCGGCGCCGGTGCGAGGGCAAGGCCGCCGGGTTCCATGAACTCGTCACGACCGGTGGAAGCGTCGACGTGGTGGCCTTCCATATCCTGCGGCGGTTCTAGTTCCGGTGAATCGGCCGCTTCGCGAACAAGTTCGACCCGCATCAGCTGTCCGGTGACCGCTTCGCGCAAGTTGACAAGCAGGCTCTGGAACAGTTCGAATGCCTCAGCCTTGTATTCCTGCAAGGGATCACGCTGTGCGAGGCCGCGAAAACCAATGACAGAGCGCAGATGGTCAAGGTTGACCAGGTGCTCGCGCCACAGGTGATCAAGTGTCTGCAGTACAATGGATTTCTCGACATAGGTCATGACTTCGGCGCCAAACCGTTCGGCCCGTTCGCTGGCGGCCTTTTCCGTCGCCTCCGTAAGGCGTTCGCGAATGTCGTCTTCTGCGATGCCTTCTTCCTCCGCCCAATCGGAAACGGGAACATCCAGATTGAGAAACTTTTCGGTTCCCTCCTTAAGCCCGTCAATATCCCACTGTTCAGCATAGGCTTTTTCCGGAATGTGACTGGCGACAAGGTCTTCGATGACATCGTGGCGCATATCCGCAGTGGTTTCGGATATGTCGTCGGCGTCCATCAGTTCGAGCCGCTGCTCAAAGACAACCTTGCGCTGGTCATTCATGACGTCGTCGAATTTCAGCAGGTTCTTGCGGATGTCGAAATTGCGTGCCTCAACTTTTTTCTGAGCCCGCTCGAGCGCCTTGTTGATCCATGGATGGACAATGGCCTCGCCTTCCTTCAGCCCCAGCTTCTTCAGCATGCCATCCATGCGGTCGGAGCCGAAAATGCGCATCAGATCGTCCTGAAGGGACAGGAAGAACTTCGAGCGACCGGGGTCGCCCTGACGGCCCGAGCGGCCGCGCAGCTGATTGTCGATCCGGCGGCTCTCATGTCGCTCGGTTGCCAGAACATAAAGTCCGCCGGCCGATATCGCTTTTTCCTTCAGCGCCTGAACCTCCGCGCGAATTTTTTCTTCCTTCGACTTGCGCTGTGCCTCGTCCTCGATATCGGCTAGTTCGTTGGCAATGCGCATGTCGACATTGCCGCCGAGCTGAATGTCTGTGCCGCGACCGGCCATGTTGGTGGCGATCGTTACGGCACCGGGGACGCCAGCCTGTGCGACGATGGCCGCTTCCTGTTCGTGATAACGCGCGTTGAGAACCTGGTAACCCTTGAGGCCTTCTTTACCAAGGAGTTCGGCAAGAAACTCGGACTTTTCGATTGATGTGGTGCCCACCAGAACAGGCTGGCCGCGTTCGCTGGCCTGCCTGATGTCCTCGACGATTGCCGAGAATTTTTCCTCGGCGGTGCGATAGACCTCGTCATCTTCGTCGGCGCGCTGAATCGGCAGGTTTGTCGGAACCTCCACCACGTTGAGGCCATAAATATTGCCAAATTCCTCGGCCTCCGTCGACGCCGTTCCCGTCATGCCGGCGAGCTTGGAATACATGCGGAAGTAGTTCTGGAAGGTGATCGAAGCGAGCGTCTGGTTTTCCGGCTGGATCGTCACCTTTTCCTTGGCTTCGAGAGCCTGGTGCTGGCCTTCCGAATAGCGCCTGCCGGGCATCATGCGGCCGGTGAACTCGTCGATGATCACGATCTCGTCGTTGCGGACGATATAGTCCTTGTCGCGGGTAAACAGCTTGTGCGCCTTCAGCGCGTTGTTGACGTGGTGGACGATGGCGACATTTTCGATGTCATAGAGCGATTCACCTTTGAGCAGGCCGGCCTGTGTGAGCATGCCCTCGAGCTTTTCCGTACCTTCTTCGCTAAAGGTGGCTGAACGCTGTTTTTCATCGATTTCATAGTCGCGATCTTCAAGCAGCGGAATATAGGCGTCGATGGTGTTGTAGAGCTCGGAACGGTCATCCAGCGGGCCGGAGATGATCAGCGGCGTGCGGGCCTCGTCAACAAGAATTGAATCGACCTCGTCGACAATGGCGTAGTTGTGCCCGCGCTGGACCATCTGGCCGCGTTCATATTTCATATTGTCGCGCAGGTAGTCGAAGCCGAGCTCGTTGTTGGTGGCATAGGTGATGTCGCAGCCATAGGCGTTGCTGCGTTCCTCATCATCCATGCCGTGGACGATGGTTGCCGTCGTCATGCCCAGAAAACTGTATATCTGCCCCATCCATTCGGCGTCGCGGGTTGCCAGATAGTCGTTCACGGTGACAACGTGGACACCTTTTCCCTGAAGGGCATTAAGGTAGACGGGAAGCGTTGCAACGAGTGTTTTTCCCTCGCCGGTCTTCATCTCCGCTATGGAATTTTCATGCAGGATCATGCCGCCGACAAGCTGGACGTCAAACGGTCGAAGGCCAAGGGCCCGTTTTGACGCTTCGCGCACGGTTGCAAATGCCGGAACCAGAAGATCATCGAGCGCTTTGCCCCCGGCCAGCTCTGCGCGGAACTGCGCAGTCCGTGCGGCGAGCTCTTCATCGGACAGCGCCTGCATATCGTTTTCGAGTGCATTGATGGCGTCGACGCGCGGTTGGTACGAGCGGATGCGGCGCTCATTTGATGAACCAAACAATTTGCGGGCGATACCGCCGAACTTGACCATCCACATGGTCCTTTCCTGCTGGTTGGGCGGCTTTCAAAAAAGTCACTGGTTTTGCTTGCCGGTGGCCCGATGACGCCGTCTTGAAGCTGATCCGCCCGAAACTGAACTGGACGCGAGATTGCGTGACAGATAAGAGGGGGGGTGATCGATGTCAACGGCGCTGTATCAGTGTCGGAATTGGCAGATTGCGGCGGGCGGGCGGATTCTTGCTTGTGACAGGGCGGAAATGGGCTATTGAAGGTACATGGTGGCTGTTCAGCTGCCCAACCAGAAGAGGTTTGTTGATCATGCAAGTATCATTGCCATTGCGTGCGAGTACCGTGGCGTTGGCTATCTGCCTGAGCTTTGGAGCCCATGCTCAGGAAACGGAAGACAAGGTGATTGCGACGATCGGTGGTAAGCCGGTCTACCAATCGGAGCTGACATTTGCCGAAACCGATCTCGACCCACAGTTCTCGCGCCTACCGGCAGATCAACGGACAGCTGCGGCGCTTTCGGCGCTACTTGACATTAAATTGATTGCCCAGCAGGCGGAAAATGCCGGCCTTGGCAAGGACGATGTGTTCAAGCGCCGGCTGGCGTTCCTGAAAGACCGGGCGCTTCACAATGAATATTTCCGCACAAGGGTGGTGGACAGCTTGACTGAAGAGGCCGTCATGAAACGGTACGACGAGGAGGTGGCGGCAACGCCCCCGGAAACGGAGGTCAAGGCGCGTCATATTCTGGTCGACAGCGAAGAGCAGGCAAAAGCGGTGGTTGCCGCGCTCGACGGCGGCAAGGATTTCATCGAGCTCGCCAAAGAAAAATCCACCGGACCGAGCGGTCCGCAAGGCGGTGATCTGGGTTATTTTACACGCGGCAGAATGGTACCTGAATTTGAAGAGGCTGCCTTCGCACTGGAAACCGGAACCTACACGAAAGAGCCCGTCAAGACACAGTTCGGATGGCACATTATCAAGGTGGAAGACAAGCGCGACACACCTCCGCCGGAATTCAAACAGGTCGCCGACCAGATCAGGCGCGTGTTGCTGCAGGAACAATATCTGACTTTGCTGCAGGAGGCACGCAATGCCATAGCGGTCGAAGTGACCGACAAGGAGCTTCAGGATCTTCTCAACACGGTCAATCCGCCGGCCGAACAATAACCTCTGAATAGTCCCACATTTTGTGCGCAATGCACGGGTGGGACGCCGCTGAATTTGCAATTGCTATGACCGATACCGTATCTCCGCTGGCTCCGGAACAATTCGCACACCTGCCGCCACTTGACGGTGTTCGCATCGGAACGACAGCTGCCGGAATCAAATATGCCGACCGTACCGATCTCATGCTGATGATATTCGATGCACCCGCGTCTGTGGCCGGCGTTTTCACACAGTCGCTTTGTCCGTCCGCTCCGGTGGAGTTCTGCCGGCACAATCTCGGTGGCGGCGCGGCGCGCGCGCTGGTCGTCAATTCAGGCAACGCAAACGCCTTTACCGGAAAAAAAGGCAGCGAAGCAGCTCAAATCACCGCCAAGACGGCCGCGCGGGCGGTGGGCTGCGGTCTTGATGAAGTTTTCCTGGCGTCAACCGGGGTGATTGGTGAACCGCTGGATGCCAACGGTTTTTCGGGGGCACTCGAACAGCTTGCAGCAAACACCGAACCCGATGCCTGGATTGGTGCGGCAAAAGCGATCATGACCACCGACACTTATCCGAAGGTGGCAACCCGGACCGCACGGGTCGGCGGCACCGAGGTGCGTATCAACGGCATCGCCAAGGGCGCCGGCATGATTGCGCCGGACATGGCGACGATGCTGTCCTTTGTGGTTACCGATGCGGATATCGCCAGCGGCGCGCTGCAGGCGTTGCTCTTTGATGGCGTGGACGGCACGTTCAACGCAATCACCGTGGACAGCGATACGTCGACGTCTGATACTTTGATGCTTTTTGCAACCGGCACGGCCGCAAACAAAGGCGCGCCGCATATTTCCGATGCAGGCGATGCCGCGCTGGCAGACTTCAAAACGGCGCTGTTCGATCTATTGAAGGATCTGGCTCTCCAGATCGTGCGCGACGGTGAAGGCGCGCGCAAGATGGTGGAAATCACTGTAAAGGGCGCGGCAAGTGACGAAGCGGCAAAGACAATCGCATTGTCAATTGCCAATTCGCCGCTGGTCAAAACGGCCGTTGCGGGTGAAGATGCCAATTGGGGCCGGATCGTCATGGCTGTGGGCAAGGCCGGCCAGGAGGCGCATCGCGACAGGCTTAAGATCTGGTTTGGAGATATCCGCGTTGCCGTCGATGGCGAACGCGACCCCGACTATTCCGAAGAGGCCGCTGCACAGGTCATGAAACAACCCGAGATCGACATTACTGTCGATGTCGGGGTAAGCGATGGCAGCGCAACTGTATGGACTTGCGACCTGACAAAAGAGTATGTGGCGATAAATGGCGACTATCGCAGCTAGCCGTCTTTAATGTCAGACCACAATAATAGACCGGATATTTCCATGCAGGATCTTGCCAGTGTTCGTCGTTTGGAAGCCGTTGGCTTCAGGGCATGGCCTGCTGCTTCGATCCAGTATGACGGCAGCTGGCAGATCCGTCTGACGGCGGGCCATCCGTCGAAGCGATTGAATTCGGTCAATCCGCTCGACCCTTCCGATCACCGGCAAGTGGAGCTGCGCGTGGAAAAAGCCGCTCAACGGTTTCGCGCCTATGGACGCCCGCTTGTCTTCAGGCAATCGCCGCTGGCACCGCCGCAGCTTGACGCCTATTTCGACGCCCATGGGTGGCGGCGCTTTGATGAGACGCGTGTCATGATGGCTGAGATCGACGATCTCAACCTGGAAGATGCCATGGATCACCTGCCAATTCGGGAAATCGGCCTCTATGTCGATTCATCCATCCAGGTTCATGGTCGCGATCCATTGCTCAAGCCGGGACTGACCGAGGTGCTGAGCTCGATCCGGCCGGAGACCGGTTTCTTTATCATTGAAGAGGCCGATACGGGACCCGTTGCCACAGCGTTGTGCGTTCACGACAACGATATGGCCGGTATATTCGAGCTGGCGACGCGTTCGGATGTCCGCCGCAAGGGATACGGGCGCGAGGTGGTCACGACCGCCCTGCGCTGGGCGCGCATACGCGGTGCCGAACATGCGTGGTCGCAGGTCGAAGAGGAAAATACGGCGGCTGTGCGCCTTTATGAAGAATTCGGTTTTCACGAAGTCTATCGCTACGACTATCGGCAGGCGCCGGAGCAGCCGGCGGATGGGTAAAATCAGCACTATTTTGGTTGCCGCCTGCGCGCTGGTCGATGCCGATGGGCGGGTACTGATCGCGCAACGTCCGGCGGGCAAATCGATGGCCGGATTGTGGGAGTTCCCCGGGGGCAAAGTGGAAGTCGCCGAAACACCCGAAGAAGCGGTCATCAGAGAGCTTCAGGAAGAGCTGGGAATCAGCACAAAAATTGCCTGCCTGGCACCTCTGACTTTCGCCAGCCATGCCTATGACGACTTCCATTTGCTGATGCCGCTATTTGTCTGCCGCCGTTTTTGGGGGGTGCCGCAGGCGCGTGAGGGACAAACGCTCAAATGGGTGCGTCCGAAGGATCTTCGTAACTACCCAATGCCGGCTGCAGACGAGCCTCTTGTGCCTTTTCTGATCGATCTGATCTGATCGGATGCGCGTTTCCCAAGCGCCGTTAATCAAATATTTAGCACGATACCAGATACTTGCATCGACTATATGTGTGCGCAGGGGCTCGAAAATGAGCAATGATGATTTCTGGTCTTCGGTATATTCCGGGGCTGCCAACAAGCAGCAGAACGGACGTTTCAGCGTGGTACGTCTGGCACTTCTATTCGGTATGGCGACAATTGCTCTGGCCCTGATCGTGCCTCCGATGATTTATGTTTCTTCGGGTGATTGGCAGCTAATCGCCGGAAAACAAGGCATTGACTACACCACGACGGCAACGGCGAGCCGCAAGAAGGAATACACAATGCAGCGCAGCATTTTGCTGCCCTCCACGTCGTCCGTGTGCATTATCCAGAGAAACGGACGTCGCACCGGCGACTGCTGAGATCTGTTTCCAGCCCGACCTGCCGCGACAAGCTCCTTACCAATTGCTCAGATCTTCATTCAGATTTGGATCAAGTACTTCTGAAGTATTTGTACTCTGATCAACCGTCTTTGTTAGGTTAATTGCAACAGTTAACGGGGTAGATTCAGTCAGGGAAAGGTTTGTTGATGGAGCGCACAATGACCGGCATGGCAAAACGATTTTTACAATGCGACAGCGGGGCAACCGCGATCGAGTATGCATTCATTGCTTTGCTGATCTCGGTTGCGATCGTGGCGGGCGCGTCGGCCGTCGGAAACGGCGTCGGAAATTCCTTCAATGACGTTGCGGATGGATTCCCTTGATTTCGTGATGATCGCGTGGCTCACAATTTCCGCTCGCGGGTGCCAAGCGCATCGGCAAGACGAGTCTTTGCCGATCCAGGGGTAAGCGGCTTCTGTTGATTTTCGTGCGGTTTCCATCCCGATAGATAGATTACGTTGAAGCTCGCCCTAATTCGCCCGTCCGGATCACTGTAGCGATCGGCATAGATTTCTGCAGCACGCAGGAAAAAAGCCCTGGTGACCGGTCTGCGGCTGCGGGCATGCAGCGGATTTGCCATTGCCATGTTCCTGAGATCCCGCATCAGCGCAAACATGTTGTCATAACGCACGGTATGGGTCTCGGTGTCGATAACGGGAAGTGCAAATCCGGTTCTTTGCAACAGCGCGCCACAATCACGCACATCGGCGAACGGAATCACCCGCGGACTGGCTCCGCCGGTCAGTTCCTCCTCGGCCGTCAGCAGCGCGTCGCGCAACTCGGACAGGGTTCCGGCGCCCGGCAGGGCTGCAAGCAGCAGCCCGTCGGCTGCAAGGGCCCTGTTGATCTGGACAAGTACACCGGGCAGATCGTTGGTCAAATGCAGCGACAATGGCGACACAACAAGGCTGAGAGTTTCGTCGGCAATGGGGAGCGATTCAAGATCTGCAATCACACCCGCTCCCGTTGCAGCGCCCGCTTCAAGCAATGCTTGATCCTGCTCGATACGCGTCACACGATTTATCCTGCCGCTTGCTGCGATCTGCATTGCTAGATTGCCGTCGCCGGCGTGAAGCGACAGCGCTGCGCCAAAATTGCGCTCGACGGCGGCAAGCCTTTCGGCAAGTTCGGCGCATACGATCTTCAGCAGGAAATCGCTTCCTTCCGGTGCCTGTGCAAGTGCACGAAGCCTGTTGCGCCTTATCAGATCGGTGTCAAACAGCCTGTCGGCTTGCATTGCGATCGCCCGTTGTTCTTGTATGGTCTTTCATATGCCCTCCAGATCAGTCAATTCCATGGTGTTGTCAATTGGTGCGCAATTTCGGCACGCACTGCACCAGGCCGGCGACATCATCTATCCGCCGGTTTGTATCGGTTGTGGAGAAGTCTGCGGCGGGCATGGCGGACTGTGCGGCGACTGCTGGAGCACACTGCGTCCGATGGAAAGACCGTGGCGCGAAGTGCTTGGCACGCCGTTTTCATACGATATGGGAGACGCCGTTCTGTCGGCGGACGCGATTGCCGATCCGCCGGCGTTTGCAAAGGCACGGTCCGCGGTCCTTTATGATGAGGCTGCCAGGCTTTTGGTGCAAAGGCTGAAATACAAGGATCGGGTTGATCTTGCCGGTGCCATGGCCGGCTGGATGGCGCGTGCCGGCGGCGATGTGATCTGCGCTGCAGAAACCGTGGTGCCGGTGCCACTCCACCGCCGCAGGCTGATGAAGCGGCAGTACAATCAGGCGGCCGAATTGGCACGAGCGCTTGCCGTGCGCACGCGTTTGCCCTATTTGCCGGCGGCGCTGTTGCGCACACGCGCAACACGGCTACAGGTGGGGCTTGGCACTCAGGCCCGTGCCGACAATGTAAAGGGCGCCTTTGCTGTCCCGGCGGGACGGCAAACACAGATCGCGGGCAAGGCGATATTGCTTGTCGATGATGTCTATACGACGGGTGCGACTGTAAAAGCGGCAACCCGCGCACTGTTGAAGGCCGGCGCCGGTAAAGCTTTCGTGCTTACATTTGCCAGGGTTGCCTCCGGTGAATTGTAAACACTATATGGTTTGACTGAATAAAGCGGCAAATACCGAATTACGGAGATATTGATGGCCGAGGTTACAATCTATACGCGGCAGTTTTGCGGATTTTGTACTGCGGCCAAGCGCCTGCTCGAGAAAAGGGGTGTTTCGTACACCGAAAATGATGCGACGTTCTCGAATACGCTCAGAGGTGAAATGGTGAACCGCGCCGGAGGTCGATCGACCTTCCCGCAGATTTTCATCGGGGACAATCATATTGGCGGATGCGACGAGTTGCATGCGCTGGACCATGGCGGCAAGCTGGACAAGTTGCTGCGCCCCGCAACCTGAGGGAGATGATCGTGACGTCGCAAGGATTCCGTGCCGCTGTTATACAGATGCGATCCGGCATGGATCCGCAGCGCAACATCACGGAGCTGACCGATCGGGTTGCGGAGGCTGTTTCCCAAGGCGCGCACTATGTGCAGACACCTGAAATGACCGGCGCGCTCGTGCGTGACCGCGCGACGCTGAAATCGATCCTTTGCGATGAAGCGGACGATCCGGTGGTTGCTGCTGCAGAAGAACTTGCGGTACGTCACAAAGTCTATTTGCACATCGGCTCCACTGCCATTGCGGTAAAAGGCGGCAAGGTTGCCAACCGGGCATTCCTTTTCAACCCACAAGGCGATGTCATCGCGCGGTACGACAAAATTCACATGTTCGACGTCGATCTCGACAAAGGTGAAAGCTGGCGCGAAAGCGCTACATATGAACCTGGAAGGCAGGCGATAATTGTACCCTTGCCCTTTGCCAGGCTGGGGCTGGGCATTTGTTATGACGTGCGGTTTCCGGAGCTGTTCCAGAAACAGGCACTTGCCGGCGCCAACGTGCTGAGCGTTCCGGCGGCCTTTACCAGGCAGACCGGTGAGGCCCACTGGCATGTGCTTTTACGTGCGCGGGCAATCGAAAACGGTGCGTTTGTCATCGCCGCGGCACAGGGCGGAACGCATGAAGATGGGCGTGAAACCTACGGTCATTCAATGATTGTTGACCCTTGGGGGCGTATTCTTGCCGAAGCCGGCCATGATGAACCGGCGGTGATTGTTGCGGATATCGATCCGGCAGCAAGCAAACAAGCACGCGGCAAGATCCCGAATCTGCTCAACCGGCGTACTTTCGACCTTGTTGATGAAGCGGCTCCGGGCAGCACAAGAGCAACTGCATGATACGATTTAATCTCATA
This sequence comes from Hyphomicrobiales bacterium, assembly GCA_024244645.1. Classification (GTDB taxonomy): domain Bacteria; phylum Pseudomonadota; class Alphaproteobacteria; order Rhizobiales; family Rhizobiaceae; genus Hoeflea_A. Next base: position 14,165 of record JAAEOH010000436.1, on the reverse strand, counting down.
TGCGACGAACAACACACGTTCGAAGCCTGGTTTTCAAGCAACGGCGACTTTGAAAAGCAAAGTGCGCAGAAGCTGGTGAGCTGTCCGCAATGCGGCTCTACAGGGGTCGAAAAGGCGCTGATGGCGCCGACTGTCTCGACATCGCGAAAACAGGAAGCGTCAACACGGCTGGCCATGAACACGGCGCAACAGGCGGCAATGGATCAGTTGCGCAGTGCGGTCAAGATCATCCGGGAAAACTCGGAGGATGTGGGTGCGCGGTTTCCCGAGGAAGCGCGAAAGATTCATTATGGCGAAAGCGAAGAGCGCGGCATTATCGGCCAGGCCAAGCCTGACGAGGTAAAAGCGCTGGTCGATGAGGGCGTTGGCATAGCGGCGCTGCCTGATCTGCCGGAGGACAAGAACTGATATTGTGTTGTGTTGCTCTACTCGAGTCGTGCGGCCAGCATCATGTAGTTGACATCCATATCGCGTGACAGCTGCCAGCTATCGGAAATCGGGCTGTAGAAAACGCCCGTGCGGTCGATGACCTGCATTCCCGAGTTGCCCACCGGCCCCTCGATTTCTTCGGGCCGCACCAGCTTTTCGTATTGATGCGTGCCGCGGGGCAGCCAGCGCAGCACATATTCCGCACCGACAATTGCCAGCGCCAGCGCCTTGAATGTGCGGTTGATGGTGGCGACAAACATCAGTCCACCGGGTTTTACCATGTCGGCGCAGGAGGAGAGGAACAGATCGACATCGGCGACGTGTTCAACCACTTCCATATTCAGGACGATGTCGAATTGTTCGCCCTCAGCGGCAAGCGTTTCGGCCGTAACGGCCCTGTAATCGACCTCAACCCCGCTTTGCGCTGCGTGAATTTTAGCGACTTCGATATTGGTTTCGGAGGCATCCGCGCCGACGACGTCAGCACCCATGCGGGCCATTGGTTCACATAAAAGTCCACCGCCGCAACCGATATCGAGAATACGTAAGCCTTTCAGCGGTTCGGGCGACTTCGGATCGCGGCCAAACCGGGCGGCGGCATGATCGCGGATATAAGTCAGACGCACCGGATTGAATTTGTGCAACGGCCTGAACTTTCCCGTCGGGTCCCACCATTGCGACGCCATTGCGGAAAAACGGTCCACTTCATCCTGGTCGATGGTAGACGGGGCAGCGGCGCTCATATTTTTCTCCTGCGGCTTGCTACAACTGAAGTCGGACGAATGCCTGCGAATGTCAAGAGTGGCATAATTACACAGATGTCCCGGCGGCAATTGCCGTCAGCCAACGGGTAGCCGTGTGCTCCTTGCGGCAGCGTTGCTTTTTGGGTATGAGATCGGCGCTGCCGCTCGCTTTGCCGGGCGGCGCGATTTTGAGCGCAACAAGATCTAACCGTTTTATTGGAGTTCCGGTCTTACAAATGGCCCGAATAGTCATGAAATTTGGCGGCACATCCGTGGCCGATCTGGATCGCATCCGCAATGTCGCCCGTCACGTCAAACGGGAAGTCGAAGCGGGGCACGAGGTCGCGGTTGTGGTTTCGGCGATGGCCGGCAAGACCAACGAGCTGGTCAACTGGACGCGGGAAGCATCGGCGCTGCATGACGCGCGCGAATATGATGCGGTCGTGGCCTCCGGTGAACAGGTGACATCCGGTCTTCTTGCCATCACGCTGCAATCTATGGGCGTCAATGCGCGCTCCTGGCAGGGCTGGCAGATCCCGATAAAGACCGACAATGCCCATGGTGCAGCGCGAATTCTCGACATTGACGGAAGCGAACTGATCCGCCGGTTTGGCGAAGCGCAGGTGGCCGTTGTGTCAGGTTTTCAAGGCATTGGACCCGACAACAGAATTGCGACGCTCGGCCGCGGCGGGTCGGATACCAGCGCGGTTGCGATCGCCGCGGGCGTGAATGCTGACCGCTGCGACATATATACTGATGTGGACGGCGTCTATACGACCGACCCGCGGATCGAGCCATCGGCACGGCGATTGCGCAAAATCGCCTTTGAAGAAATGCTGGAAATGGCGTCCCTGGGTGCCAAAGTGCTACAGGTGCGTTCCGTTGAGCTGGCGATGGTACACAAGGTGCGCACCTTTGTGCGCTCCAGTTTCGCCGAACCCGATGCGCCGGGAATGGATGATTTTGACAACCCGCCCGGTACTTTGATTTGTGATGAGGATGAAATCGTGGAACAGGAAGTCGTAACCGGCATCGCTTTCGTCAAGGATGAGGCGCAGATTTCCCTGCGACGTGTTGCCGACCGGCCCGGCGTGTCAGCGGCAATATTCGGACCGCTGGCCGAGGCGCATATCAATGTCGACATGATCGTCCAGAACATCTCGGAAGACGGAACGTCGACCGACATGACGTTCACCATCCCGTCGGGCGATATGGAAAAATCGCTTGCCGCGCTGGAAAAGGCAAAAGAGACAATCGGATTCGACGCCGTGCAGAGCGAACAGGGTCTGGTGAAGGTTTCGGTTATCGGTATCGGAATGCGCAGTCATGCCGGTGTCGCGGCGACGGCATTTCTTGCGCTGGCAGAAAAAGGCATCAACATCAAGGCGATCACCACATCGGAAATCAAGATTTCGATATTGATCGACGGACCCTACGGGGAACTGGCCGTGCGGACTTTGCATTCGGTCTACGGGCTGGATAAAACATAGTCATTGTTACCCTTTGCAGGGTTAATTTTCAGTTGCCTGGGCACCGGCGCCCGAGTGAACAGAACTGGGAGCGAAAAGCGCGATGAGAGACCCATCAGCAGGTCCCCGCGTCATGCTGAAACGGTTGCGCGAGTTAATGGCGGAACCGTTGGAGCCGCAGGATCGTCTCGACCGGATTGTGCGCCAGATCGCGCAGAATATGGTCGCGGAAGTCTGCTCGTTCTATGTCCTGCGTGCCGATGGCGTGCTTGAACTCTATGCGACCGAAGGCCTGAACCCCGGCGCCGTCCACCTTGCGCAGTTGAAAATGGGCCAGGGCCTTGTCGGTACCATCGCGGCTGGCGCCCGTCCGCTCAATCTTTCCGATGCCCAGTCGCATCCGGCCTTTACCTATCTGCCGGAGACGGGCGAAGAGATCTTTCATTCCTTCCTTGGCGCGCCGATCCTGCGCGCCGGGCGTACGCTGGGTGTCCTGGTTATCCAGAACAAGGCCATGCGCAACTACAGCGAGGATGAGCTCGAAGCGCTTGAAACCACCTCTATGGTGCTGGCGGAGATGATCGCCACGGGCGAACTGAAAAAGGTCACGCGTCCGGGTCTGGAGCTTGATCTCAGCCGTCCGGTCACCTTCGACGGCGATGCCTATTCCGACGGTGTCGGGCTTGGTCACGCAGTGCTGCACGAGCCGCGTATCGTCGTCACGGAGCTGCTCAACGAGGACATCGACAGCGAGTTGTCGCGACTTGAGGAGGCGCTCGATTCGCTGCGCATTTCGATCGACGACATGCTGTCGCGGCGCGACGTTCCGACGGAAGGAGAGCATCGCGCCGTTCTGGAAGCCTATCGGATGTTCGCCCATGACAGGGGCTGGGTGCGCAAACTCGAGGAAGCCATCCGCAATGGACTGACGGCGGAAGCCGCGGTGGAAAAGGTGCAAAGCGACACGCGGGCACGCATGATCCACATGACCGATCCTTATCTGCGCGAGCGGCTGCACGATTTCGACGATCTGGCCAATCGGCTGCTGCGTCAGTTGACCGGTTTCAACGTCAAATCCCACCAGGATGAATTCCCTGATGCCGCGGTTGTTGTCGCCCGGGCAATGGGGGCGGCGGAACTGCTTGACTATACGCGCTCGAAAATCAGGGGCCTTATCCTCGAGGAAGGTTCAATAACGAGCCATGTGGTGATTGTGGCACGGGCCATGGGTATTCCCGTGGTCGGCCAGGTTTCCGGCATTGTCTCGATGACGGAAAACGACGATCCCATCATTATCGACGGCGACGACGGCAAGGTTCACCTGCGCCCCGTGGCCGACCTTGAAAGCGCCTATGCGGAGAAGGTGCGGTTCAGCGCCCGGCGGCAGGAACAGTTCCGGGCATTGCGCGCGGTCGAACCCGTCACCCGTGACGGTGTACCGATAACCTTGCAGATGAATGCCGGGCTGCTGGTCGATCTGCCGCAGCTGGAAGAATCCGGCGCAAGTGGCGTCGGGCTTTTCAGAACGGAACTGCAATTCATGATCGCCTCCACACTGCCGAAAGTGGAAGAGCAGGAGCAGTTCTACCACAGCGCGCTCAAGCTGGCGGACCCAAAACCGGTTACGTTTCGGTCGCTCGATATCGGCGGCGACAAGGTGATTCCCTATTTTCGGGCAGCAAACGAGGAAAATCCTGCACTGGGCTGGCGTGCGATGCGCCTGGCGCTCGACCGTCCGGCGATCCTCAAGTTGCAGTTGCGTGCGTTGCTTCGGGCAACAGCCGGCCACGAACTTCGGCTGATGTTCCCGATGGTCACGGAAATCAGTGAATTCCGTGTTGCCAGATCATTGGTCAACAAGGAGGTCAGCCGCCTGTCTCGCTTTGGCTATGATCTGCCGCGCAAGGTTGAACTCGGTGTCATGCTGGAAGTGCCGAGCCTGATGTGGCAGCTCGACGAGCTGATGAAAGAAGCCGATTTCGTTTCCGTGGGTTCAAACGATCTGTTCCAGTTCACCATGGCATCCGATCGCGGCAATGCGCGGGTGAGCAACCGTTTCGACCCGCTTGGCCGAACGTTCCTGAGGATGTTGCGGCAGATCGTCGAAGCGGCGGATAACCGGCAGACACCGCTGACGCTGTGTGGCGAGATGGCCGGGCGCAGCCTTCCGGCCATGGCGCTGCTTGGACTTGGGTTCCGGTCAATTTCGATGTCGCCGGCTGCCATCGGTCCGGTCAAATCCATGCTGCTGGCGCTGGATGTCGGCAAGCTGGAGGAGGTGCTGCTGCCTGCTCTTGATGAAGACGACCCGAACTATACCGTGCGTGAATTGCTGACCGACTTTGCCGATGCCAACGGCATACCGCTTTGATTGTGCCGGGGTGATCTGATGGCAAAACTACCGCTTGAAAAAATGCGCGAACTCGACAACCGCTTCGATGAAATCGAGGCGCGCATGGCACAGGGACCCGACGCCGAAACCTATGTGAAGCTGGCTTCGGAATATTCCGAACTCGAACCGGTGGTTGCGACAATCCGCAACCATGGCAAGACGATCAATGAAATTGAAGATCTGAAGTCTCTGCTTGACGATGGTGAAACCGATGACGAGATGAAGGCGCTGGCGCAGCTCGAGCTTCCCGAACTTGAAGAGCGGCTGGAAAAACTTGAACAAGACATGCAGATCATGCTGCTGCCCAAGGATGCCGCCGACAACAAGAGCGCCATTCTGGAAATCCGGGCGGGCACGGGTGGTTCTGAGGCGGCGCTCTTTGCAGGCGATCTGTTTCGCATGTATGAGCGCTATGCAGCTGCACAGGGCTGGAAGGTCGAGGTGATGAGCGCCAGTGAAGGCGAAGTCGGCGGCTACAAGGAAATCGTTGCGGCGATCACCGGACGGGGTGTGTTCGCGCGGCTGAAATTCGAATCCGGCGTGCACCGGGTGCAGCGCGTGCCGGAAACCGAGTCCGGCGGGCGGATCCATACATCCGCGGCGACAGTGGCCGTGCTTCCGGAGGCGGAAGACATCGATATCGAGATCCGCAACGAGGATATCCGCATCGACACGATGCGGGCATCTGGTGCCGGTGGCCAGCACGTCAATACAACCGACTCGGCGGTGAGGCTGACGCATATCCCGACCGGCATCGTCGTCACGCAGGCGGAAAAATCGCAACACCAGAACCGAGCCAGGGCAATGCAGATCCTGCGTGCGCGGCTGTTCGATATGGAACGGCAGAAAGCCGACAGCGAACGCTCGGCCGAGCGCAAAAGCCAGGTCGGTTCGGGAGACCGGTCGGAACGCATCCGCACCTATAATTTTCCGCAAGGCAGGGTCACGGATCACCGTATCAATCTGACGCTTTACAAGCTCGACCGGATGATGGTGGGTGAGATCGACGAGGTGGTCAATGCGCTTATTGCCGACCACCAGGCGGGTCTGCTCGCCTCGCTCGGCGAAACGGCTTCCGGCTGAACCGGCGAAACGGCAGCGGGATGACCATCACCATCGGCGCGCTTGTTAGCGACCTTAAATCACAGTTCGAAGCAGCCGGTCTGACAGAGCCAAGCCTCGATGCGCGCAGACTTGTCTGCCTTCTGCTTGACGTCAGCCTGACCGATCTGGTCCTGCATGCGGACCGGATTCTTGCCGAGGAGGATGTTGAACTTGTCCGTTCCGCCGCGACCAGGCGCTGCCGGCGTGAGCCGGTTCACCGCATTGTCAGCCGCCGTTCCTTCTTTAGTCTTGAACTTGTGCTGTCTCCGGAAACGCTGGAACCGCGTTCCGATACGGAAACGCTGGTATCTGCGGCGTTGCCAATTGCGCGCGCCGCGGTGTCGGAAAACGGCACATGCAGCATTGTCGATCTTGGAACCGGAAGCGGCGCCATCTGCCTGGCATTGCTTGCCGAGGTTGATGGCGCGACCGGTTTCGGAACGGATATTTCCAAAGAGGCATTGGATACGGCCAGAAAAAATGCGGAACGCAATGACCTGGCGGGCCGATTTTCAACCAGCTGCGGCAGCTGGTTCGAGGCCGTTGACGGAACCTTCGATGTGATTGTGTCCAACCCGCCCTATATTCCGACCGCCGATATTGAGGCGCTCGAGCCGGAAGTCAGGGATTTCGATCCGCTTGCCGCACTCGACGGTGGACTGGACGGGCTTGATGCCTATCGGGCAATCGCCGCGGGCGCCGATGAGCATTTGGCACTCGGCGGCCATATCATTGTCGAAACCGGATACGATCAGCACGAGGCGGTCATTGGTCTGTTCCAAGGTTTGGGGTTTGACTGTATCAGCCGTATTCAGGATCTGGGTGGCAATGACCGCGTGCTGATATTTACAAGGAAACGCGTTTCGTGACGAATACAGCCGGCAATCCCGAGGGCAGGGTTCTGGTTGTCAGTTGCCATCCGCTGACCGACAGCCTTTGCAAAGATCTTTGCGATCACGTCCTCCTGCGTTTCGACGAGCGCGGGGCGGATGTTGTGCATCTTGATCTTTATGCCACCGGCTTTGATCCGGTGCTATCAGCTGTGGAACGCATGCATTATCACAAGAAACCGTATCCCACCGATGCGTTGAAACGTGAAACAGATGATCTCGTCAGTGCCGAGACGCTTGTGCTGGTCTTTCCGGTCTGGTGGTTCGGTTTTCCCGCGATGCTCAAGGGCTGGTTCGACCGGGTCTGGGCACCCGGTGTTGCCTATGATCACGCCGACAACGCCGGACCGATCAAACCCCGCCTTACCAAACTGAGGCATTGCGTCGCAGTTGCGACCATGGGCAGCCCCTGGTGGATCGACCGGATTGTCATGCTGCGGCCGGTGCGCCGTGTTCTGGCTCACGCACTGGTCGGAGCCTGTGCGCGGCAATGCCGGTTCCGCATGTTGACCCTTTACCGGGCTGACAGTGCGAGCGGCAAAAACGTTGACCGCTTCAAGCGCCGAATCGACATTGTTTTAAGGCTAATTCAGCAATAATTCGGCTGGACAACGCAACACACAAGCATTGCTTTGGCAGGCGCAAAAAGCCAGATTTGGTCGAAATCCGGGTACGGTTGCGGCCCTGCTGCCGACCGGTATGCATCAACTCCGTCGATTGATTGAATGAATCGCTTAACCTTGCAGTCTGATGAAAACGAATTAGATAAAGAAAAGGCTTGGAATTGTCAGCAAAGCGCGCTAATTTCCAGTCAGTGCTGAACACATGGTCATCACCACAGATTCGGTCCTTCTGGATTGGTTCGGGTTTCGCTTCGGCGATCACTGATTGACCATCAGCTACAGAATCTGCCCTTGTATGAATGTGAAGCGGAAAGAGCGCAGGCGCACATCTTTATGCGGCCTGAAGCATGACAGCCGAATAGTGATTTCAACAGCCGGTGCAGTTCGAGTAATCCGATAACGGGAAAATTTCAGGTGAGTGACACATGAGGTCAGGACAGCAGAATAAACGCGGTCGCGGTCGCAATAATAACAACAACAACGGTAGAAAAAACGGCAATCCGCTCTCGCGCAGCTACGACAGTACCGGTCCTGACGTGAAAATCCGGGGTACGGCCCAGCACATTGCCGACAAATACGGCGCAATGGCCAGGGACGCCCTGAGTTCAGGTGATACGGTCATGGCTGAAAACTATCTTCAGCATGCCGAACACTACAACCGGATCATCGCTTCGGCTCAGGCGCAGATGCAGGAACGCTATCAGCGCGACGAGCGAGAGAGCGCCGAGCGCGAACAACAACAGCAACCCGCCGAAAACACCGTTTCCGGAAACGAGAACGCCGATCGCGAGACCGTAGAAGTCACCGTTGACGGTTCCGGCCCGCAGCCGGTCATCACCGGAACGCCGGCTGAAGTCGCCATTGGCGAAGACGGCGTTGCCGCTCAACCGGCCCGCCGTGAAGCCAACCGGCGCCGGGCGCCGTTAAGACCGCGCCGGCAGCGCGTACCCGCAGCGGAAAACACAACCGACGGAAATGATACAAGTGCCAATGGCGCGGCGGCGGCTGAGCGTGAAGCGGCTCCGGCATCAGAATCCACCCGCGCTGCGCCTGACGGGCAGGATAATCCGCCGGAAGTGGCAGCGACAGCTCCCGACGTCTGACACCGGTCACCTGCATGTTTTTATAAAAACGCCCGGCTTGCCGGGCGTTTTTTGTTTTCAACGCTCCATTTGGTGCGACACACTGACTGCGCAGGGGCCGGTTCAAAAACCACAACCGGGCTTGAAGGATCCGTGTCACAATACCCATGTTAGGGACATCGAGGGCCTGCCGTTGTCGGGGGCCCGTCCGGATCCATTGTTTCGTGCCGAACACGGACGGAACATGACAAGGAGACAGATTATATGAATATGGAAAAATACAGCGAACGTGTGCGCGGCTTCCTGCAGTCGGCGCAGACCTATGCCCTGGCCGAAGGGCATCAGCAATTCACACCCGAGCACATTCTCAAAATCGTCCTGGACGATCCCGAAGGCATGGCTGCATCGCTGATCGAGCGGGCCGGCGGACGCGCGGATGATGCCAGACTCGGCGTCGAGGCGGCTCTTGCCAAACTGCCGAAGGTTTCCGGCGGTAATGGCCAGATCTATCTCGCCCAGCCACTGGCAAAAGTATTCTCGACGGCGGAAGAAGCAGCCAAGAAAGCCGGCGATAGTTTCGTCACGGTTGAGCGCCTTTTGCTGGCATTGACCATCGAAAAATCTGCTGCAAGCGCCAAAATCCTGGAAAAAGCCGGTTTGACAGCGACCAGCCTCAATCAGGCGATCAACGAGATCCGCAAGGGCAGGACGGCGGATTCCGCCAGCGCCGAAGAAGGCTATGATGCGCTGAAAAAATATTCACGCGACCTGACCGAGGAAGCACGCGAAGGCAAGCTTGATCCGGTTATCGGACGCGATGACGAAATCCGCCGCACGATCCAGGTGCTCTCCAGACGCACCAAGAACAATCCGGTGCTGATCGGTGAACCCGGCGTCGGCAAGACCGCCATCGCCGAAGGTCTTGCGTTGCGCATCATCAATGGCGACGTGCCTGAATCCTTGAAGGACAAGCAGTTGCTTGCCCTCGACATGGGCGCCCTGATCGCCGGTGCAAAATATCGCGGCGAGTTCGAAGAGCGGCTGAAAGCGGTCCTGTCCGAAGTGCAGGCGGCCGCAGGCAACATCATATTGTTCATCGACGAAATGCACACGCTGGTCGGCGCGGGCAAGGCGGATGGCGCGATGGACGCGTCCAATCTGCTCAAACCGGCACTTGCCCGCGGTGAATTGCACTGTGTCGGCGCAACAACGCTCGACGAATACCGCAAGCATGTGGAGAAAGACGCGGCTCTTGCCCGCCGGTTCCAGCCGGTCATGGTCGAGGAGCCGACCGTCGAGGACACGATTTCGATCCTGCGCGGTATCAAGGAAAAATACGAGCAGCACCACAAGGTCCGTATTTCCGATTCGGCGCTGGTTTCCGCCGCGACGCTTTCGAACCGGTACATCACGGACCGTTTCCTGCCCGACAAGGCGATCGATCTGGTCGACGAGTCGGCATCACGGCTGCGCATGCAAGTCGATTCGAAGCCCGAAGAGCTCGATGAGCTGGACAGACGCATCATCCAGCTGAAAATCGAACGCGAGGCGCTGCTGAAGGAAACCGACGCGGCATCAAAAGACCGGCTGGAAAAGCTTGAAATCGATCTGGCCTCGCTGGAGGAAAAAGCCGATTCGCTGACGGCGACCTGGCAGTCGGAAAAGCAGAAACTCGGCCTTGCCGCGGATCTTAAGAAGCAGCTTGATGATGCCCGCAACGCATTGGCGATCGCCCAGCGCAACGGAGAGTTCCAGCGTGCGGGCGAGCTGGCCTATGGCGAGATTCCCGATCTGGAGCGCAAGCTTGAGGAAGCCGAGGACAGCGGAAGCGAAGGCTCGGCGATGGTCGAAGAGACGGTTACACCCGATCACATCGCCCATATCGTTTCTCGCTGGACCGGTATTCCGGTCGACAAGATGCTTGAGGGCGAGCGCGAAAAGCTGATGCGCATGGAAGACGAGCTGTCGAAACGGGTCGTCGGACAGGGCGAAGCCGTGCAGGCGGTTTCCAAGGCCGTTCGCCGTGCCCGCGCCGGTTTGCAGGATCCGAACCGGCCGATCGGCTCGTTCATATTCCTCGGACCGACCGGTGTCGGCAAGACCGAGCTGACCAAGGCACTGGCGCATTTCCTGTTTGATGACGAGGCCGCCATGATCCGCATGGACATGTCGGAATATATGGAAAAGCACTCGGTTGCCCGGCTGATCGGCGCACCGCCCGGATATGTCGGTTATGACGAGGGCGGAGCGTTGACGGAGGCGGTTCGCCGCAGGCCCTATCAGGTCGTGCTGTTCGACGAGATCGAAAAGGCCCATCCCGACGTTTTCAACGTTCTCCTGCAGGTTCTCGATGACGGGCGCCTGACGGATGGCAAGGGCCGGACTGTGGATTTCCGCAACACGCTCATCATCATGACGTCGAACCTTGGCGCGGAATATCTGACCGGCATTGCCGAAGGTCAGGATGTCGATTCGGTGCGCGATCAGGTCATGGACGTAGTCAAGGCCTCGTTCAGGCCCGAATTCCTCAACCGTGTGGATGAAACCATCCTGTTCCACCGCTTGCGGCGGGAAGATATGGGCGCGATCGTGGACATTCAGATGGCGCGCCTGACCGCCCTTCTGACCGAGCGCAAGATCACGCTCGATCTCGGCGAGGATGCCCGCGACTGGCTTGCCGACAAGGGTTACGATCCGGCCTATGGCGCGCGCCCGCTGAAGCGCGTGATCCAGAAATTCGTACAGGACCCGCTGGCCGAAAAGGTTCTTGTCGGCGAGATCGCAGATGGCCAGGCCGTGGCGATTTCGGCAGCTTCGGACCGGTTGCTTATTACGGCGGTCGGCAAATCCAAAAAACAGGCCGCCGCCTGAGCATGGAGTGCTCCGGGTACGGCCTCAATACAAAAACGGCCCGGTTTTGCCGGGCCGTTTTTGCATGTTGTAAATGTGTCGGCGAAATTCAGCCGCGCTGAAAGAATTCTGCGAATGCAGCCCTATTTCGCCGATGCGACGCGGGTCGGGGGTTCGTTGTGGCCGATCAGCTGATCGATGCGCTCGCGTTCGATCTGAAATGCGGCAAGCGTATCGCCGCTCAATGATTTTCCGTCCGGCAGACGAACCCGCATCGGATCGACTTTTCTGCCGTTGACGATCAGCTCGTAGTGCAGGTGCGGTCCGGTCGACAGACCGGTGGAGCCGACATAGCCGATCACCTGGCCTTGTTTCACCCTTGCACCGGGGGCGATGCCCTTGGCGATCTTGGTCTGGTGCGAATAGGAACTGACATAGCCGTTCGGATGACGGATCACTGTCTGTTTGCCGTATCCCCTGTTCCAGCCTGATTTTTCCACGACACCGTTACCGGCAGCAATAATCGGCGTGCCGCGCGGTGCGGCCCAGTCGACGCCGGTGTGCATGCGGCGAACCTTGATGATCGGATGGCGGCGCATGCCGAAACCGGAGCGGAACCGGCCGTTGGGCAGAGGATTGCGAATCAGGAACTGGCGGGCGTTGCGGCCTTCGGCGTCATAGTAGTCGACCGCACCGTCTTCCGGGTTGCGGAAGCGGTAGAAATTGACCTTGTTGTTGCCGAAGGTTGCACTCAGATAAAGCAGTTCCGAATCGTCGGCCGCCTCGCTTGTCTGCTCGTCAACCGAGAAAATCGCTTCCATCGTATCGGTCGGCTTCAGCCGCGCCTGGTAATCGACATTGCTGGCCAGCAGGCGGATGATCTTGTCCGTCATGTCGCCATTCATGCCGTAGGAAAGCGCAGCCTTGTAGATGCCGTCATAGACACGCGGCAGTTCGCGCCCGGTGGCGATGGTAATCGGCGTTTCGTCGAATGCCGTTTCGACTGCCGGTGATTTCGGTGGCGCGGACGCTGACACCAGGATTTCAAAATCGTTGACGGCGACCGAGCCCATGTGGCGGGCGCCCTCATAAACGCTCGCCCGTACAATGCGGGTGTCTTCGCCGCGCTGTTCCAGGCCGACCCTGAACACGTCGCCCTCTTTCAGTTCGGGTGTGCCGGTTTCACCGGAAAGGACTTCAGCGACATATTTGGCTTCGCTCTTGTTGTAGCCGGCATCGATCAGAGCGGTGACCATTGTTGTCGGTTTGCGGATCGCCATGACGTCATCGATGAATTCGATCGAATTTTCCTCACGCGTCAGCGCCGATGCGACGGAGACATTTTCGGCGACCACCCGGGCGTTCAGATTTGCACTGAAGTCGAACGGCGAATCTGCACCCGCAAAGCGCTGCGGATCGACATAATGAAGCATTGCCACCTGGAAGGTCTCCTCGGTGAGAATGGACCCGTTGGTGCGCACGACCTCTTCGGCTTCCGAGGCACTCATCGTGGCCGCATAGGCATAGGGTGCGCTGGCAACCGGAAAATCGGTTATTTTGAGGCTGACGTCCGTTTCAACTTCGGCGACATAGATGGCGCCGGTTGATTCAGGTTCCGTTTCCGGCTTGCCCGAAGAGAATATTTTGAGCGGATCGAATTTCGGATAGTCGGCCTTGGCGGTGTGATTGGCGGCGAGCGCCATTTTGACATGGGCGAACGGGCGGCTGCGGATGACACTGCGGTCACCCTCCTTGATCATCGTCGAAATTTCGACAATTGCCTTGTCCGATGGTTTGGCGGCGATTGTCGTGCCGATCAGCCGGCTGCCCTTTTCGGCGCCCTTGACCGGTGCGTTGATGTCCGTGGCGGCGTAGGCTTCACCCGGAATGGCCAGTTGTTCGCGGCCGTCAAGCGCTGCAAACAGGGCGATGCCCATCAGCGCGCTGGAGGTTACGCCGGTCAGAAAGGTCCCAGACAGCCAGCGGATGGAGACTTCACGACGATCAGGTGCCTTCCGGCCATCCGCCAAAAGCGGCTCGTCCTCTCCCATCTGCCTGCTAAGATCAGTCTGTGACGGCATATGTTGTCTTGTTGCCCCGCCTCTTGTTTATCTGTCTGCGCCGTATTTCCCCGGCTATTCATCTGCCCTGACGCCAGCGGTGAGTCAATCACAACGGCCGGAATCGGGCGCAATTCGCGCAGAATAGTTACTGTCGGGCGATATGCCGCTATCCCCCTGCACGACATGGTCCTTTCCTCAAGACTACGTAACTGTGCCCGAATTAGGGCAAGAATGCCCAAATTCAAAAATATTTCAGTTTTTTAACAGTTGGTTATGGCTGGAATGGACTGTCGAATCCGTATGCAGAATTTTGACCGGTTTATGCCCGCGCCGCCCAGACTTCGGATGGGTCAAAAAAAAAGTCAAATTTTCGCATTTGGCTGTTGACTTAAAAAGGTTGTGTTGCGTATAAGTCGGCCACTGACGAGGGCGGGGCGCCGCTGGCGCTGACATCGTTTGCTCTTGTTGTTTCTCATATTGTCTGCGTTTATGCGCGACTTTTTGGGTTTTGCCTGGGTTT
>JAAEOH010000435.1 GCA_024244645.1 Hyphomicrobiales bacterium | reverse complement strand
TCAGCCGAGTCGTTGGTCATAAGCAGACCCACTGTCGAGTCGCCTTCAACTCCCAATACTTGCATTTGTCTTGCCACCTTCTCTGCCATGCTTCGGAGCTCCGCGTACGAGATATTTCGCTTCAGACCTCCGTATTCAATCAAAGCTATTGCATTGGGATTTGCCTCGGCTTGATCCAAGAAAAACTCGTGCACCAGCCACCCAGGCTTAGGATAAGGTGCAGATGTTTTGTTCCAATCCACTAACTGCTTCTGTTGCTCAGTCTGGGTGAGCATGGGAAGGTTCCACACTACCTTGTGCGGGTTTTCCAGTGTCACCTCCAACAGGTTCTTGAAACATTCAAAAATCATGACTACAGTGCTTCGATCAAACAGCCTAGAGTTGAAAACCAAGCCGCCCTTCATACCATCCTTCTGCAACAGCTCAGGGTTAGAAACGCGTAACAGAGTAAATACGAGATCCACATTTTCTAAAGGCATCTGGCTTTCCACCACTTCTTCCACTGCGCCATTGTCACTCCTGCTCTGCTCTTCAGTTTGCCACAGAGACTGGAGCTCCATAGCACTCAAAAATTCAATGTCAGAAGAATTCATTTGCTTCAGGCCATCAATGAAAAGATCATCAAAATCCTTGAGGTTGAGCATAACCTGTGGGAAGTTGGTAG
>JAAEOH010000434.1 GCA_024244645.1 Hyphomicrobiales bacterium | reverse complement strand
GATCACCTGCCCGACGGTCAATTCCTATAATGGTCTGGTGCCGCGGGTCGGCGGGTTCGAGGGTGGCACAGTGACGTGGGCGCCGACCAACATCACCTTTGGGCACAACAACCGCTCGGCGCAGTTCCGGCTGCCGCAAAGTCGCCACTGCATTGAAAACCGGGCGGCGGACATGACGATGAATGTCTATCTGGCGCTGGCCATGACCCTGACCGCTGCGGTCAGGGGCGTCCAGGAGCAGATCGACCCGGGCGAGCCGACCGACCGCGATCTTTATGCGATGAGCGACGAAGAATTCCAGGAAGCAGGTATTCGCCGCCTGCCGCGCAACCTCCTGCAGGCCGTTGAGGCCCTGAAGGCGGACAGCCTTGCAAAACACGTCATGGGACCGGTGATGCATAATTCCTACCTTGCCTATAAAAGTGATGAGTGGGAGCGCTACCACCAGTCGGTGACCGACTGGGAGGTGCAGGAATATCTGAGGCTGTACTGAGCCGCCGCCTGTCAGGCGCGAGCGGGAGATGCAGATGAGCGATTACGACGTTTTCGAACTGGGCGATGTGGCGCTCTTGTCCGGCCAGTCGCTGCGTTCCGCAAGGCTTGCTTACAAGACCCATGGCACGCTCAATTCGGCCGGCGACAATGTCGTCATCCTGCCGACCTTCTACACCGGCACGCACACCCGCAATGAAGGATATTTCGGCCCCGAACGCGCGCTGGACCCGGAACGCCATTTCATTGTGTCGATCAACATGTTAGGCAACGGCATATCGTCATCGCCCAGCAACACGCCGACGCCGCAGGACGGGCCGCGATTTCCGCTGGTCACGCTGTGGGACAATGTCTTTTGCCAGCATCGTCTGCTGACGGAACGGCTTGGGGTTTCAAGAGTAAGGCTGGTTGCGGGCTGGTCGATGGCCGGCTGCCAGGCCTATCAATGGGCGGCGCAATATCCCAGCATGGTTGATGCCATGTTGCCATTTTGCGCATCGGCGAAAACGTCGCCACACAATTTCGTCTTTCTCGAAGGCGTCAAAGCGGCGCTGTGCGCCGATGGCGCGTGGAACGGCGGTAATTATGAATCGCCACCGGAGGCCGGTCTCAAGGCGTTCGGTCGCGTCTACGCAGGCTGGGCCTTTTCCCAGACCTTCTACCGCGAGGGCCTCTACAGGAAAATGGGCTTCGAGACGTTTGAAGATCTTCTCGTCGATTGGGAAAACGATCATGCCGAGAACTGGGACGCCAACGATCTCCTGGCAAAGCTGGCGACGTGGCAGGCCGGCGATATCAGCGCCAATCCGCTCTACGAGGGTGATATAGAGCGGGCGCTCGGATCCATCAGGGCACGCACCATCCTGATGCCCTGCGCGCAGGATCTGTATTTTCCGCCGGAGGATAATGCCATCGAAGCGCGGCACATACCCGGCGCGCAGTTCCGCCCCTACGATTCCCCCTGGGGCCATTGCGCGGCAAGCCCCGGCAAAGATCCCGGCTTCGAGACGGCGCTCGACGCAAATATACGCGAATTGCTGGACGCGTGATTGGCGATTTGGTGTGGGCACCAGACTGAATAATCTGGACTGGAAGTTAGTGCAGGCGGCGAGGCGGACAGCTGAGATGAAATTAGTGGAATCTGACGCGAGGAAGGTCTGACATGCGGAGAGGCTGTGTGAAAACGCAGTCGCGGCAAAATCAGATAGAATGGAATTCTGCGGGCTGGTATTTCACCGGCGATGCAATGCGCTGTGATTTCAAAAAACCGTGGCAATGAGAATAGAATTCTAACGACACCGCTGAGATTT
>JAAEOH010000433.1 GCA_024244645.1 Hyphomicrobiales bacterium | reverse complement strand
TCGACCCTCAAAGGCACCGAAACCGATTCACCCGTAACATCGGCTTGAATGCCGGTCATATCGCCCACCTAATTCATTGATTTGCCGCCGCAAACCAGAATCCATCAAGCCAAATCTGTCAAGTCATCTGGGGGATAGGGGTTTATTTTGCTGGCTGTGAGACCTCATACGTGTTGGTGAACTGTCTAGCACAAGTGTCAACCTTGTGTTACGATGTATTACATATGGACAATTTAGATACAGCAGGGCAACCAATGGGCAAAACTGCCACCCTTACATTTCGCGTCGATGCTTCCTTGAAAGAGGAGCTCGCCAAGATAGCCAAGCGCGAGGATCGCACCACGTCATACATCGCCGAACAGGCGATTAAGGATCGCGTGGCCATCGAACAAGCGCAGATCAAGGGAATAGAGCAAGCGATCGAACAAGCGGATCGCGGCGAGCTTATTCCTCACGATGAGGTAAAGGCGTGGGTTGAGAGTTGGGGCACCTACAACGAATTACCGATGCCAAAACCTAAAACAACATGATCCTCAACTGGACGATCGGCGCGCAGTACGATCTTAGGAACATTGAAGCCTATATTGCTGATGACAACCCAACTGCTGCTAAGCAGGTTGTACTGGCGATTATCGACTACACTGAAAAACAACTCACCATGCCTCATATTGGCCGTCCTGGCAGAGTGGCGGGAACACGCGAGCTCGTCATGCCAAAACTGCCGTACACGATTGCCTATCGGATTACTGACGATCGCATTGATATTCTGCGCGTCATGCATCAATCCCGACTGTGGCCAGATATGATCTAACGAGGGCACAAAAAGGATAAGCGTCCGGCGAGCCCCACCTAACAGCGGGTGATATTGCGGGTTAGTGTCCGTTTATCGGTAATGGACACTGGTTTTGCAACGCCCTTCAATAACTTTCCATCATAATGTGAGGAAATGCGCGAGCGGGTGTCAGGTGTCCTCATGATCATCTTTGGGATCGTTGCCGTCATCCTGCGCCAGTACACCAACACGCCGGCGGGTGTTTCCGAACCTGATGTTTATGACGACAGGGAGGCGGCCTGATGTTGTCCGGGATACTCGGCAGGGCAGGGGTGCTGCTGCTGGCCGCAGGGGCTGTGTTCGC
>JAAEOH010000432.1 GCA_024244645.1 Hyphomicrobiales bacterium | reverse complement strand
CGCGGATACAGTGTGTTTGCATCGGACCCCGTCCATGAACCTGGTAAATCTTTGTTGCAAAAGAATTTTCTCAGATTCTTGGGGCCGATGCACCCATTACTTTGAGAAATCCGGGCTAGGGGTTACGATCAGGTCGGCGTAGCTTTGTCCGGCCGATTTCCCGGTATTTCACCAAAGCAAAAACACAGGCCAGGCCAACAACGATCTCGAGTGCTGCTGCCTGGACCAGGCCCTCTGCGGGCATGCCGTCCATTGCCATGCTCAAAAGCCGCGACAGGCCGAACGAGAGATACAAAAAGGCAGCAACCACGATGGAGATGTGGGTCAGCCTGGCAAGAAAAGCACCCGACATGATCAGGATTCCGCCTGCTAGCATTGCAAGGGCCGGTGCCTTTAGCTCGTTGAGCAGGCTGACATTGCCGCCGAGATCGATGCCGTAGCTTGCGTAGAAGGTGACGGGTACGAACAGAATTGTCGCTCCAATTCCTGTCGCGATTACGCCGGAAACCAGCAATATGGCCTTGAGTATGATCGAGTTCTTCATGGTCGTTTCTTTCTTCATATTTGTGGAGTGAATAACGGGCGACACAGCGATGCGGCTGGACTTCGACCGGGTGTCACTTCAGATTTCGGGTGAGAGCTGCGTGTGGAACAACGCGACACCGGCAGCCAGGTAAAGAACCGCAGATGCGATGCAGGCCGCGGCGCGCACATGGTTCCACAAAGTCCACTTCGAAAAATGCACGTCCTTCCAGTAGGACAGGCTGTCGGCTGATGCAGCGCATCGCGGTCGAGGCGGTTGTTCATCGGGATATTGAAAACAACCGTCACACCGAAGACGCCTACGAGATAGATGGCGCCTCCCAGTGCGGTCAGGATCTGTGGCAGCCCGGCAAGGCCGATAAAGGCGTAGCCGATCATGAACGGTGAAGCCGCCGCCAACACGAGCAGAAGGGTTACAAAGACCGATCTGATCACTTCGCGGTTGATCACCTGCATGGCATCGATACCGGCGCCTGGTCCGGCTTTATCCAGCGATCTCATGATGAAATCCGAAAAGGCCAGAAAGACGCCGCCGACAATTGTGCAGGCGATGGACGAGAACTGCAAAACAAAGAATAACCAGGTCAACATGATCGTAACCCTCCCTGTCGGTTTATGCCGCGAGGCTCCAGACGCCGGATGCAGAGGCGGCGCGGCAGAACTCCGTAAAGTCGCGCGGTGCACGGCCAAGCGCCCTTTGAACGCCGTCGGTCAGTGATTCATTGCGGCCGTCGAAGACCTCTTTACAAAGATCGGTGAGCAGATTGGCGAGTTCCGGTCCGGCGGCTTCGGTCATACCGATGCGGAACGCCTCGGACGAAATCGGGGCATATTCGACGGCACGGCCGGACGCCTCGGCAATTTCGGAGACCGCTTCGGCAAAGGTCAACAGACGCGGCCCGGTGACCTCGTAAAGCTCACCGTTGTGGCGATCGTCGGTGAGTGCCGCGACGGCAACATCGGCAACATCGTCGGCGTCGACAAACGGCTCTCGCACTGCGCCCGCCGGCATTGCGACAACGCCGCTGAGCACCGGTTCGAGCAATTGGCCTTCATCGAAGTTCTGCGCAAACCAGCTGGCACGCACCAGCGTATAGTCGAGGCCGCTGCGGCGAACGATGTCTTCACAGCGCTTTGCATTGCTCTCGCCGCGCCCTGAAAGCAGCACCAGTTTCCTGATGCCTTGCTTGATCGCGCATGCCGTCAGTTGGCCGATCGCCGCGGGTGCTCCGGGTACCGCCAGGTCAGGAAAGAAAGACACATAGGCAACCTCGACACCGCGCAGCGCCGCGGCCCATGTGGCAGGGTTCTGCCAATTAAAAGGCGGTTCGGAGTTGCGCGATCCGCCCCTGACGGCGTGGCCGTTTTCCTCAAGGCGCCGGACAATGCGGCCGCCGATCTTTCCGGTCGATCCGATGACAAGTATGGGGGAATTATGCATGGGTTCATTCTCCATTGGGTTTCGGTTGACCCAAAATGGGCACAAAATTCTGGATCAGCAATGATGCTTCGTCCGTAGTTATTTGCCGATCGTCCAAGCCACTGGACGTCAAAGCATAATTTGTGGCACAGTGCCGATATGACACGTCCAACACCACAGATTCCGCCATCGAACGACCCGGTCGGCGAGACGCTGCATCTCCTGCGTCTCACCGGAAGCCTCTATTGCCGCGCGGAACTGACGGCGCCCTGGGGCGTCGACATGCCGCCGCTCGAGGGGCTGATGATGTTTCATGTCGTCACAGCGGGGCGCTGCTGGCTCGAAATTGACGGCCTTGAACCATTGCTGCTCACACAGGGCAGCATGGCACTCGTGCCGCACGGCGCCGGGCACAGGATCCGAAGCGACACAGAGATCGATGCCGAGCCGCTGTTCGATATTCCGGTCGAGCAGGTGAGCGACCGATACGAAATCATGCGCTATGGCGGCGGCGGTGAGTTTACGCATGCAACGTGCGGCGTCATGCGCTTCGATCACGTGGCGGCCGAACGTCTGATTTCTTCGCTGCCCAGGGTGCTGCACGTCGACAGCTGGGACCACGATGAAAGCGGCTGGCTGCAGAGCACGCTGCGCTTCATCTCGCGGGAAGCAAGCGCCCTGCGGCCCGGCGGCGAAACCGTCATCACCCGTCTCGCCGATATTCTGGTCATCCAGGCGATCCGCTCATGGCTCGATTCGGCGCCAGAAGCAAATCAGGGCTGGCTTGCGGCCCTGCGCGATGAACAGGTCGGGCGGGCGCTCGCCTCAATCCACCGGGCCCCTGAACAGGACTGGACCGTTGCCTCGCTGGCGCGGGAAGTCGGCATGTCGAGATCCGCATTTTCGGCGCGCTTTACGCAGCTGGTCGGCGAACCAGCGATGCGGTATCTCACCTGGTGGCGTATGCAGCTCGCCCGTACGCATCTTCAGGAAACGTCGGAACCGCTGTCGGTGCTGGCAAACCGTCTCGGTTATCAGTCGGAAGCAGCGTTCTGCCGGGCCTTCAAAAGGATGTTCGGAGTGCCACCCGGCAGCTTTCGGCGCACCGCGCCCTCGTTTGAGGAAATGGCAGGCCTTAACGCTGCCTGATGGAGTCGCCCCATAGAAAAGACCGCGCCGGGGCGCCGGCGCGGCCGAGGTGCCGACGGGTCACAGGATCGTCCGTCAGGCAGGAACGGTCTCGTAGCAGACGACCTCGAATTCGATGTCGTCGTCGTCATGGAAGTAAAAGCGGCGGCCGGGCTCGTAGTCCGCATGGGAGTGTGGCTCGTAGCCCGCGTCTGCAACCCTTTTTTCGACCTCATCCAGATCGTCGACAACAATGCCGACATGGTTCAGGCCGCCGGTGGTTATGTAGCTGCTTGCCGGCATGCTGGTGCGCTTTCCGGGCGTATAAAGCGCCAGATAGCTGTTGTCCGAGCCGACATGAACGGTCATGCCGCCATGGATCGCCTCACCCTGCCAGCGGATATGCCAGCCAAACAGGTCACACAAGCGCTTTGCGGTCTTTTCCGGATCGCTGACGGTAATATTCGCATGTTCCAAAGCTGCATTCGTCATAACGCACTCCAATCTCATTCAGTATTCAATTATCTGATATTGAAATCATAATTCCTCAAGTTAACTTGAGGTCAAGCATTTTTTTCAAATCAAATATGGAGACAGTGAATGCGGGGACGCGACAGGCTTGCCATCGGAGAACTGGCGCGCCGCACCGGGCTTACCGTATCGGCGATACGCTACTACGAATCCGAAGGATTGTTGGTGGCGGAACGCAATTCCGGCGGCCAAAGGCGGTTCTTCCGCTCCGACATCAGGCGGCTTTCCTTTGTGCTGATCGCCCAGCAATTCGGCTTCTCGATCGAGCAGATCCGCCGGCAGTTGCAGGCCCTGCCGCATGAGCGCACGCCGAACAAGGCCGACTGGTCAAAGATCAGCCGCGGTTTTCGCCGCGAGCTCGATGCCAGAATCAAGACCCTTTCCCGGCTGCGCGACAATCTCGACGGCTGTATCGGCTGCGGCTGCCTGTCGTTGAGAAAATGCACGCTTTACAATCCGGAAGACCGGGCGCGCTCATCCGGTAGCGGTCCGCGCTATCTGATGGGTGACGACCCGCCGGACATCAAAGACTGACATCTACTCACAGCTATGGTGCCGTCCATAGTTGCCCCGCAGGAGGCGGTTCTGTTATGCCTATGCGGCCGGGGTCCCGGCGCATTTCATCCAATCCTCCTTCGACCTGCGGCTGCCCGTGCGCGCATGAGTGACTGAACAGAGCCCGCATGACCGTTCAAATCGACCTCGGAACACAAAAACCGGCCTTGCGGCGGAAATGGACCTGGAGGAGCTGCTTGCAACGCAGCTGCTGGTGCAGGGCAATTCGGGCTCCGGCAAATCGCACCTGTTACGACGCATCCTCGAGCAGAGTGCGCCCTGGGTGCAGCAGGCGGTCATCGACCCCGAGGGCGATTTCGTGTCGCTGGCCGAGGAATACGGCCATGTGGTGATTGACGCCAACGGCACCGAGCGCGATCTCGAGATGATCGCCGCGCGTGTGCGCCAGCACCGCGTATCCGTGATCTTCAATCTCGAAGGGCTGGACGCAGACCGGCAGATGAAGGCGGCGGGCGCCTTTCTCAACGGGCTATTCGAGGTAGAACGCGACATCTGGTATCCGATGCTGGTGATCGTCGATGAGGCGCAGCTTTTCGCGCCGACGGCCTCGGGCGAATTCACCGAGGAGGCAAGGCGCGCATCGCTCGGCGCCATGACCAATCTGATGTGCCGTGGCCGCAAACGCGGCCTTGCCGGCATCATCGCAACGCAGCGGCTGGCAAAACTGGCCAAGAATGTAGCCGCGGAAGCCTCCAATTTTCTCATGGGGCGGACCTTCCTCGATATCGACATGGCGCGGGCTTCGGATCTTCTCGGCATGCAGCGGCGGCAGGCGGAAACGTTCCGCAACCTCGACCGTGGCCAGTTCCTAGCACTCGGACCGGCGCTCAGCCGGCGGCCGCTGCAGGTCTCGATCGGCCCGGTCAAGACAAGAGGCATGGGCTCGAGCCCCAAACTCATGCCTTTGCCGCGACAACCGGCGGGTGAAGACGTGCAGGAACTGCTTTATGCGCTGGGTCCGGGCTACGCACCACCACCGATCGAGCGTTCCGTGCCCCGGCAAGTCGATCCGGCCGGGGTGCTCAATCAACTGGCGGCCGCCACGGCTGAACCTGCGCAACACGAAGATCCGTTCATCGAGGACGAATTGTCAGCGGACGACCGCGATGCGGCGGTTGCCGAAATTCTGTCCGATATGATGGAAGACCCGGAGGCCGCTTATCAGGCCGTCGCCATTCTTTACCAAGATTTCCAGGTGCGCTGCCGCATCAAAAGGATCAACCATGTGCCCGATCTACGGGCCTTTCGCGAGCTGCTGCCGGTGGCGCGGGCCGGTGGTTTGGCGCAGGAGGTGAGCGACGAAGAATGGTCGCAGGCAATGCTGATGGCGTCGCAATTGCCGGACAATATGCGCGGTGTCTATCTTCTGCTTGCGCGCGCTGCCGCCCAAAAGGAGCCGTGCCCAACCAATATTGCCATTGCAACCGCCTATGGCACGCGCTCCACCGGCCGCGCCCGCTGGCTGCTCGGCTATATGGAGGAAAACGGCTTTCTTGTGTGTTCGAGCGATCTGCGCGGCAACCGGGTCATCGCCCTGCCCGATCTAGGCTGGCAGACGGCGCCCGGCAATCCGGATGGCGCTGACGGTTAGGCCGGACAGAGGGTAATTTTTTGGATTGGCACGGGGCGGCTTGTGGGCGAAAATCGGTCGATGATCACCGATGCCGATCCGATAGGGAATGCCCATTGCCAAAAATAGCGTCACAAAATCTGTATGTTAAATCCCTGGAGGGATTGCATCTCTATCACTTCTGGCTGTCGAGCTGTTCGCAGCGCGTGCGGGTGGTGATGGCGGAAAAGGCCCTTCAGTGGACCAGCCATGAGATCGATCTGGAAAATCAAGAACATGCGAGCGACAAATATCAGTCCATCCATCCCGACGGGCTGGTGCCGGCGCTTGTTCATGACGGCGAGGTGTTTGTCGAATCCATCGACATCATCGACTATCTCGACCGCGAATTCGAAGGCACATCCCTGAGGCCGCAATCGCCGCACTTGCGCGAGACGATGCATAACTGGATGAACAGGGCCGACGCGGCCCAGTCCAGCCTGAAGCTTTTGACCCATCAGTTCCTGTTTCGCATGCGGCCGATGCCGCCTGAAGCGCTCGAGCGCTTCGTTCAAAACCATAACAATCGGAAACTGTGCGAATTCATGCGGGTGTTTGCGTCCGAGGAGGGGTTTCCGGTCGCTGATATCGAAGCTGCGATATTTGTTCATTTTGATGGCTTTTGCGCGCTCGACGCAGTGCTTGGAGGAAATCAGTGGCTGTTGGGCGACACTTACTCGCTGGCCGATATCGCATGGGCGCCGAATGTCCACAGGCTTGACCTGATGCAATATCCGTTCGAGCGGCACCCGAACCTGCTGCGCTGGTATCGGCAGATCAAAGAAAGGCCTGCTTATCGGGCCGGCATCGCAAGCCTGGAGCCGCCCCCGGCGGCCCGGGCCTTCGATGAATACTCATCCCGATTGCACGGAATAGGCCGCGGCATAGGCAACTTCAGACCCCTCAGTGCCGCCAGCGCCCGATAGGCAATTTGGTGCCCATAATTGTCGTATGACGGTTGCAGCCGTTGGCAATCTGCAAAGCATCCTGACAACCTTGTGTCAGGATCGGTGTACTTTCCCTTGCAATCGTCCATGTAGTGCACAATTTGTAGTGTCCAAACCGCATAACAGGACTGAGGGCGAGCAAAATGGCGGATAACCCCCTGATTTCGGAAATCGGCGAATGGCTGATCAGCCAGGCGCTTGCCGAGCCGGACATCGTCGAGATGTTCGCAACCGTCTGCGAAAAGCTATACGCAGCTGGCGTGCCGCTGGCGCGCGCACGCCTCACCTGGCCGACTTTGCATCCGCTGTTCCAGGCGGAAACGGTATTGTGGTACCGCGGACAGGAGCCGGAGCTGGAGCAGTTCAGACACCAGAGCGAACGCTCGGACGCATGGTTCCAAAGTCCGATGTATTACATGCTGGAGCACAAAGTTGAAATGTTGCGCCGCCATCTCGACGGCCCCAACAAACTTGTCGATTTCCAACTTCTCGAAGAACTGATCGACAAGGGCCTGACCGATTATCTGACCATCAGGACCGCTTTCGACAGTGCCGATGCGGAAAACGAAAACAAGGTGTACGGGCTGCTCGTTGCCTGGTCCTCGGACCGTCCCGGCGGTTTTTCCGATGACGACATCGCAGCGCTGAAAAAAATCCAGCGCCGCATGGCGGTGGCCGGGAAAACAGCAATACAATCGCGGATCGCCGGCAACATCGTCGAAACCTATCTCGGCCGCCAGGCGGGCCGGCAGGTGCTTAACGGTGCGATCAAACGCGGCGACGGCCAGGAAACCCAGGCCGTCGTGTGGCTGTCGGACCTGCGCGATTCCACCGCCATGGCGGACACGATGGCACCGGACGACTATTTTGACCTGCTCAACGACTATTACGAATGCACCGCCGGCCCAGCCATCAAGAACGGCGGCGAGGTGCTCGACTTCATAGGCGACGCGGTTCTTGCAATCTTCCCGTACCAATCGGAGGAAGAGTTTCCGGAAGCTTCGAAAGCGGCCACCAAAGCGTTGCGCGAGGCATTCGAGATGCGCGTCGAGGTCAATACGGAGCGCGAGAAAACAAACCGCGTGCCCATCCGCTTCGGCGTCGGGCTCAACACCGGGACGGTCATGTTCGGCAATATCGGGGTGGCGGAGCGGCTGACCTTTTCCGTCATCGGCCCGACCGTCAATGAAGTGTCGCGCATCGAGACACTGACCAAGGCCGTGGAAGCGCATGCGCTGGTGACCAGGAAAATCGCCGACAACGAACCCGGGGCCTGGAAATCCACGGGTAATCATCGGTTGGTCGGCGTGTCACAGGAGATCGAACTGTTTGCGCCGGTGTCCAAAAAAACCACGCTCACGGTCGATGCCATCGGCAGCGAGAAGGAAAGCCCGGTCGGCGAGGAGGCGCCGCCCGTCCGGCACTAGGGGTTCTAAGCGTCCGACAGCGCCAACCGCAGGCCGAGAGCACCAAAAGCGCCGGCAAAACCGCGCCGCAGCCAGAGCATGACACCCGGTTTCGAAATGACGTGGCGGCGCGCCGCCGCGGCAAATCCGCCATAGCCGACAAATACCACAAATGTTAGCAGCATGAACATGGCCGCCAGTCCCAGCATATAGGTGGTGACGCTGGCCGTGCCGGCGGGAACGAATTGCGGCAGAAAGGCCAGAAAGAACATCGACAGCTTGGGGTTCAGTATGTTCAGGAGAAACCCGTTGCGGATGATCCTGTAGGCGCCGACAGAGGTGCGCTCGGATGACACCTGCAAGGTCCCGCCTTCGCGCACTATTCCCCACGCCATATAGAACAGGTAGGCGACGCCGAGATATTTGACGACCTGAAACGCCAATGCGCTTGTGTGGAGCAGCGCTGCAAGACCGACGATGCTTGCCGCGATATGGGGAATGATGCCGAGCGTGCAGCCAATAGCGGCGAGCACGCTGGCGCGCCATCCCCGGGACAGTCCGAACGCCAGCGTATAAAGCACGCCGGTTCCGGGCAGAAGCACAACGATCATCGAAGTCAGCAGATATTCAAGCGTCACGGGCGGCTCTCCGGTTTGCGGTCGGCGCGATGAGATCATTGTTCGGGCCTTCTTTCAAGCCGATCTTTGCCGCCGCACCGTGGCGGGACTTGTCCTCACTCGCCCGATATGCGTCTATTCGCGTAGCCACTGAAAAGGATACATCATGGTTCGGTCATTGATTGGCGCATTGTTGTTTTTTGTCACGCTGACGGCGACACAGGCCGACACGGTCGAGCACGATTACGAGGCGGTCATGCATGTGCGTTCGACCCACGCCCTGCCGATCCTCGACAACCCGTCTCATGTGGTCGGCATCGCCGAATTCCGGGGACTGGCGATATTCGTCGAGGGGGAAATTGCCATTCACCGCTATGACGGCTGGTTCGATATCGACAAGGGGTCGGGCAAGTTTCACGGTTACGCGTCATGGACTTTCGAGGACGGATCCGAAATCCGGGCGCCCTACAGCGGAACGGCGCGCAGCTCGGGAACGGACGGCGTTCAGGTGGAAGCGCAATTTGAGAATATCACCGGCACGGGGCGGTTCGAGGGAGCGACCGGCTCCGGCGGCTTCAAAGGACGCCGGCTCGATGCCATCGACAAGGGCGGCAGCACTTACCTCAAGGGCAAGCTGACCATAACGACGCCATGAGGCTGAACGGGAGACAGATATGATCGGTTATGTCATGTTCGGTACCAATGATCTCGAAAGGTCCATTGGATTTTACGACTCGCTTCTCGATGACATGGGCGCAGACCGCAAATTCACCACAGACCGGTTTGCCGCCTGGAGTTTTGGCGACGGGCGCACGATGTTGACGGTGACGCTGCCTGATGACCGCAATGACGCGTCAGTTGGCAACGGCTCCATGGTCGCGTTGGGCGTGAGAACCGCCGAAAAGGTGGATGCACTCCATGCCAAGGCCATTGAGCTGGGCGGCACAAGCGAAGGCGAGCCGGGACTTCGCGGCGACAGTTTCTATGCCGGCTATTTCCGCGACCTCGACGGCAACAAGCTGAATTTCT
The DNA here is from genome assembly GCA_024244645.1 of Hyphomicrobiales bacterium. Taxonomy (GTDB): domain Bacteria; phylum Pseudomonadota; class Alphaproteobacteria; order Rhizobiales; family Rhizobiaceae; genus Hoeflea_A. The sequence goes on along the minus strand of JAAEOH010000432.1, from coordinate 36,087 downwards.
TCTGCTATTTGTAGGTGCGAGCCTAGAGCGCGTCTTGATTAAATGGAAACGTGCTCTAGATCGCCAGATATTCGTTGCGCAGATCTTCGTCTTCAAGCACGTCCTGCGCAGTGCCCGAATAGACCACCTCGCCCATGTCGATGATGACGGCCCGGTCGGCAAGCTTCAACGCTGCGACGGCATTCTGCTCGACAATGATGGTGGTGATGCCGAGTTCCTTGATCTGGCGGACGATCTTTTCGATCTCCTGCACAATCACCGGCGCCAGCCCCTCATAGGGCTCGTCGAGAAGCAGAAGCTTGACATCACGGGCAAGCGCGCGGGCGACCGCGAGCATCTGCTGCTCGCCGCCTGAAAGCGTCGTGCCGATCTGAGTACGTCTTTCAGCAAGGCGCGGGAAATGCTCGTAAATGCGTTCGAGCTCCCAGCCAAGCGGTTCTGCGACCTGAGCCAGGACGAGATTTTCCTCGACGGTCAGTCCGCCGATGATGCGCCTGTCCTCCGGCACCAGCTGGATGCCCATCTGGGCCGCCTGGTAGGATTTCTTGTCGTGCAGGCTTTCGCCGCCCAGATAGATTTCACCCTTTTTGAGCTCCGGATCATCAACCCTTGCGATGGTGCGAAGCGTCGATGTCTTGCCGGCTCCATTGCGGCCGAGCAGCGCCAGGATTTCGCCTTCCTTCAGATCCAGCGATATGCCCTGGACGATGTAGGACTCTCCGTAATAGGCGTGGATATCGCGAACGCTGAAAAAAGCATCGCGCGGATCCGGCTGGGCAATTTCGAGATTGGCAACCTTCAGGTTGCTCTCGTCCGTGTTCGTCAGCATGTCAGTGTGCTCCACCAAGATAAGCTTCCTGTACTTTCGGGTTGCCCTTTATTTCATCAGGCGTTCCCGAAGCTATGATTCGGCCCTGTGCAAGGACAGAAATCCGGTCGGCCAGCGAGAACACCACATGCATATCATGCTCGATGATCACTTTAGTCATACCACGCTGCTTGATAGTCTTCAAAAGGTCAACCGTTCTGTTGGTGTCGTGGCGTGCCATGCCGGCCGTAGGCTCGTCAAGAAGAAGCAATTTGGGCTGCTGAATGAGGCACATCGCCAGTTCCAGCCGACGCTTGTCGCCGCGCGATAACGATCCCGCCTCACGGTCTTTCATCACCGCAAGTCCGACATCGGCAAGCGTATTTTCAGCATCTTCGCGGATTGCCTTTTCGTGCCTCAGTTTCGAAAAGGGCCTGAGGCTGAATGACCCGTCACGGCTTGCAAAGGCCGGAATCATGACATTGTCGAGCAAGGTGAGGTCGGAAAAGATCTCCGGCGTCTGGAACACCCGCGACACACCGAGCTGATTGATCTCGTCGGGCGTATGGTTGTCGAGCACTTCGCCGTTGAAAACCACGTGACCGCTGTCGGGCTTGATACGCCCCACGCAAACGTTGAGCAGTGTCGACTTGCCGGCGCCATTGGGGCCGATGATGGCGTGGGTGGTGCCTTCCTCGACATTGAGATCAACGTCGCTGAGAGCCTTCAGGCCGCCGAAACTCTTGTGGACATCTGCCACGTGAAGAACACTGTTGGTCGTCATGACATATCCCTCCTATTCAGCCGGCTGGACGACTGGTGCCGTTTCGGACTTGCCGCCTCCGCCGCCGGAGAAACGTCGCAACAGGCGCCGCCATCCCTCCATCAGGCCGCCCGGCAGGAAGATGACGATCAGCATGAACAGGACACCAAGTGTGAGGTGCCAGCCTTCACCGACAAACAGGCTCGAAACATCAACGGCCATGGTGCGCAGCCCTTCCGGCAGGAAGGAAAATGCATTTTCGAGCGTCGCATTATTGAAGGAAGAGAAGATGTTCTCGAAATATTTGATGATCCAAGCGCCGAGCATCGGCCCGATAAGGGTTCCGACGCCGCCAAGAATGGTCATCAGAACCACTTCGCCGGATGCCGTCCACTGCATGCGCTCCGCGCCGGCAAGCGGGTCGGTCACGGCGAGCAGCGAGCCCGCAAGACCCGCGAACATGCCGGATATGACAAACGCCGTCAACGTGTAGGGGCGCGTCGCAAAACCGGTATAGCCCATACGGTTCTGATTGGATTTGATGCCGCGCAACATCAGCCCGAAGGGTGAATTGAAGATGCGTCTTGTAATGAAGAAACAGATGATCAGCATCACCGCGCAGAAATAAAAGCCCGGATAGCCACTCATATCGATGCCAAACAGGTTGGTTTCCGGCAGTCCGGCGCCGGCCTCCGCGAAGGCGCGATCGATGATGCGCGGATCCTGCAGGGTCAGTTGAAGACCCGTCTCACCATTGGTGATGGGTGTCAGCACGGAATAGGCAAGATTGTAGCACATCTGCGCAAATGCGAGCGTCAGAATGGAGAAATAGATGCCCGAGCGGCGCAGGCTGATATACCCGATCAACAGGCCAAACAGTCCCGCAAACGCCACGCCGAAGAAAATGGCCGGTAGCACGTTCATGGTAAAGAGCTTGAACGACCAGACTGCAGCATAGGAGCCGACGCCGAGGAATGCGGCATGACCGAAAGACAAATATCCGGTGAGGCCGAACAGGATGTTGAAACCCATGGCAAAAATCGCGAAGATCGCGAATTTCTGCAAAAGATCCGGGTAGTTGGCGCCCAGTGGCGTCAGCCACAGCGGCATTGCCAATATCACCACGGAAAAGGCCAGGAGGGCGAAGGGTTCTCTGGAAAAAAGCTGTTTCATCGGTCTACTCCTCCATCACGCCTTCGCGGCCCATAAGCCCGCGCGGCATAGTCAAGAGGATCACGACGGCCACCAGATAGATGATGATCTGGTCGATCCCCGGAAAGATTGACTTGATCTCGGTCATCGAGGCGAATGATTGCAGGATACCAAGCATGAATCCGGCAAGCACGGCGCCGGGCAGCGAACCCATGCCGCCGACCACGACCACCACGAAGGACAGGACGAGAAAGTCCATGCCCATGTGATAGTCGGGTGGGAGGATCGGCGTGTACATGACCCCGGCCAGCCCGGCGACAACGGCGGCCAAGCCGAACACAACAGTGAAACGCTTCTGGATATTGATGCCGAGCATGCCAACCGTTTCGCTGTCGCGCATGCCGGCACGCACCACCATGCCGTAGGTGGTAAACTGCAGGAAGGCGAATACCGAGGCAATGATGGTTGCGGAAAAGCCGAAATAGACCAGCCGCCACCAGGGATAGACAATGTTGTCTCCCAATCCGAACAGGGCACCGATGTTGGCGCTGCCATCGACTATGTCGGGGGCTGCCTGCGGGATCGGATTGGCGCCGAAATAGTGTTTGATGATTTCCTGAATGACGATGGCAAGGCCGAATGTGACGAGGATCTGGTCCGCATGCGGGCGATTGTAGAAATGCTTGATAAGCCCGCGTTCCATGACGATGCCGATCAACAGCATCACCGGAATGGTGACCAGAATAGAAACGGGTACTGAGTAGTCGAGCAGGAATGAACCTAATTCGCCGAACCAGGATTCGATATAAGGTGTCCTGATTTCCGTCGCCGTTCCCCAGGCCGTTTTCTTGGTTTCATCCAGAACAACCTGTTCCAGGCTGAGCAGCTTGTTGAACGTGACTGCACAGAACGCCCCGAGCATGAACAGCGCACCGTGAGCGAAATTCACCACTCCCAGCGTGCCGAATACCAGGGTCAGCCCCAGCGCGATCAGCGCATAAGCTCCACCCTTGTCGAGTCCGTTCAAAAACTGAAGTAAGATCGCATCCATTGCGAAACGCTCCCCCGTGCAAGCCCGGTTTTTGATGGCCGGCCACCCGAGCGGCCGGCCATCGATTTATACATTACAAAAGGTCCGGTCAGCAGGCTTTGGCGTCTGCCGGTCCCAGTTCTCCACCGAAGATGGAGGGATCGTAGGTCACCTGATCGCGCGGTACGATCTTGACGACTTCCAGCAGGTCGAACTGGGAGGTCGCATTCTCGTTGCCACGCACCACGAGCACGTCTTTCATGCACTGGTGGTCGGCTGCCCGGTAGAGCGTCTTGCCGTTGCCCATGCCGTCGAATTCGAAGCCTTCGAGGGCTGCGATAACCTGCGGCGGTGCAAAGGTTCCGGCGCGTTCGCAGGCATCGGCGTAAAGCAGCGTCTGCACGTAGCAGGTCTGCGCTGCCTGGGACGGCGGGAAGCCGTATTCCTGGCCGAACGCCTTGACGAAGGCGGCAGAGCCATCGTCCTGCAGCGACCAGTTCCAGTTTGTGGTGCCGAGGATGCCCTTGATGTTATCGCCGGCGCCCTGCGCCATCAGACGCGAGAACAGCGGAACAACGATCTGGAAATCCTTGCCGTTGGCCTGTTTTTCACGCATGCCGAACTGAACGGCCTGGGTCAACGAGTTGACCATGTCCTTGCCGTAGTGGTTCAGAATCAGCACGTCTGCACCGGAGTTGAGAACCGGCGTGAGATACTGCGAGAAGTCGCCGGCGCCGAGTGGCGTGCGAACGGCTTCAACCGTATCCCATCCAAGACCTTCCGTGGCGTTCTTGATGGATTCTTCCTGCGTCCAGCCCCATGTGTAGTCTGCCGTCAGGTGGTAGGCGCGACGCTCTTTGCCGAACTGCTCGGCGAGAATCGGGCCCAGCGCCAGGCCGGACTGGTAGGCGTTGAAGAAGTGACGGAAGCCATAACGCTTCTTGTCCTTGCCGGTGGTGTCGTTGGAGTGGGTCAGGCCGGCCATGAAGATGACGCCTGATTCCTGACAAAGACCCTGCACGGCGATGGCCACACCGGAGGAAGAACCACCCGTGATCATGATCGCGCCGTCTTTTTCCATCATGCGCTTTGCTGATGCACGTGCAGCGTCAGATTTGGTCTGGGTGTCACCGGTTACGAACTCCACCTTCTTACCCAGAACACCGTTGCCCTTGAGGGCCTTGGACGAGAATGTGTTGAGCATGCCGCCGTCGCCTTCACCGTTGAGGTGCTTGACGGCCAGCTGGTAGGCACGCAGTTCATCTGCGCCCTCGTCAGCATAGGCGCCGGTCTGCGGCACGTTGAAACCAAGGGTCACCGAGCCACCCGTTGGCATGTTGCAGAAATCTTCCGCATAGGCGCCACGGACAAAGCTCATCGGCGCTGCTAGCGCAACACCCGATGCCGCACCCGCCTTTAGCAAGCCACGACGTGTCATGGTTAGTCTGGACATTGAATTCCTCCCGAATGTCGCTGATCGAGCGTCCCGCTTCCTCTAAGCGGAACAGACTGAATGCTAGCTGCACGGGCAAAAGGCGCAATAATCAATTCGGTTATAAGGCTTTGGTTTAATAGACTTTTGTCTAATAAAATCCATCGACTGTGCGATCAGGGTTGCTGCAGGCGAGCGCGCGCAGCCAAACAAAATGCCGTGAACGCTTGATCAACATCAAGACTGCGGCATATTTTCCTGTTTAGAGTTCATCTAAAGTCTGATAGGACGGAAACTAAGCCTGCTGAATAATCCGACTGAACCCTGTGCAGGGTGAGTGTCGGCCGCAAATGACCGGCATTTCAGTATCGTGTGTGCGAATTGGAGTTTGAATTCAATGGATTATCGCAGCATTTTTCAGGACGCAGTCGACCAGCTGCATGCCGAAAAACGCTATCGCGTATTCGCCAATCTCGAACGTATCGTCGGTAAATTTCCACGCGCCATTCACCGCTCCGGCGGCGCCGCCCGCGAAGTGACGGTGTGGTGCTCCAACGACTATCTGGGCATGGGGCAGAATGAGACCGTGATCTCGGCGCTGTGCGATGCGGCGTGCAAAATGGGCTCGGGCGCCGGCGGCACACGCAACATTTCGGGCACCAACCATCCGCTTGTCGAGCTGGAACATGAGCTTGCAGACCTGCACGGCAAAGAGGCTGCGCTGGTCTTTACCTCCGGCTTTATATCCAACGAGGCATCGATCTCGACCATCGCCCGCCTTCTGCCCAACTGCCTGATCCTTTCGGACGAGCTCAACCACTCATCGATGATCGAAGGTGTCAAACGCTCGGGCAGCGAAAAGAAGATTTTCCGCCACAACGATCTCGAGCACCTGGAAGAGCTGCTGCGCGCGGCAGATCCGCAGCGCGCCAAGCTGATCGTTTTTGAATCGGTCTATTCCATGGATGGCGACATTGCTCCGATCGAAGCGATCGCCGATCTTGCCGACAAATACGGCGCCATGACCTACATCGACGAAGTGCATGCTGTCGGCATGTACGGCCCGCGCGGTGGCGGCATTACCGACCGTGACGGCCTGGCAGACCGGATCGATATCATCGAGGGTACGCTCGCCAAAGCATTCGGCGCGCTCGGCGGATACATCACCGGATCGCGCACGGTCATTGATGCGGTGCGTTCCTATGCCCCGGGCTTCATCTTCACCACCGCCCTGCCACCGGCTATCGCTGCGGCGGCAACAACCTCGATCCGGCACCTGAAGGAATCGCAGGAAGAGCGTTCGTTGCACCAGCGCCAGGCACAGGCAACCAAAAAGGCCCTCACGGAAGCCGGCATGCCGGTGATGCAATCCGAAACGCATATCGTGCCGCTGCACGTCGGCGATCCGGAATTGTGCAAGAAGGCCTCGGACCGGCTGCTTGACGTGCACGGCATCTACATTCAGCCGATCAACTATCCGACCGTGCCGCGCGGCACGGAGCGGCTGCGCATAACGCCAAGCCCGTTTCATGACGACCAGCTGATCGGCGAACTTTGCAATGCGCTCAAGGAAGTCTGGTACGCGCTCGGCATTCCTTTTGCCGCCGGCAGCAATGAAGACCCGATAGGGTCGGACCGGATCGTCAAGCTGACAGTGCCGAAATCGGGCGGCTGACGCTTTCAGGCAACCAGAATTTGGCGGTCGGCATTCACGTCAAGACCGCAAGTGTCGCAGGCGTCCAAAAATGGCCGGACAGACCCCGGCCATTCAACTGGATTGGTTTATGCGTCTTTCATCTGACGTCTGCAACCCTACTGAAAAGATCCGGCGACATCAGCCGCAAACCGATCAATGTCGGTCGGCTTTAACTGTGTGATCTGTTCGAAATCCCGGCTGGCGGGCTGCTCGCCCACAACCACCCAGCGCTTGAACAGTGTCATAACGGTGTCGATTGTCCAATCCGGAAGCCCTGCAGCCGCAAATCCGGCCTTCTGGTCTTCATACGACAGGCTGACATACTGGATATCTTTGCCCATCGATTTGGAAAACACCGCCGCAACATCATAAAAGCTGATCGCGCGCGGGCCGGTGATATAATGGATTTCGTTGTTGAACGCGTCAGACGTCAGGCATTGAAATGCGACCTTTGCGATGTCCCTCGTATCAACCATCGGAATACGCGCATCGCCCAGATATTGGGCAAACATCTGCTTTTCGTTCATGGACATTGCGTGCATCTGCGGGATGTTCTGCATGAAATAGTACGGGCGCAAGATCACATAATCGAGACCGCTGGCGATCAGATAGTCGTCTGCTTCTGCATGCAGTTCATAGAGTGCCAGGCCGGTGCTCCTGCGGGCAGGCTCCGCTGAAAGACGCACGATTTTGCGCACACCGGCGGAAACGGCGCGATCAATCAGGCCTTTGTGCAATTCCAGCATTTCGGGCGCCGGGCTGCTGAGAAGAAAAACCGTATCAATATCAGCCAACGCCATCTCAATGCCCGGCCAGTCACCAAGAGCACCGCGCACAGTCGGGATCCCCCGCGATGCAAGCTTCGCTTCGCTCTCCAAGGTTCGCGCCAGGACGCAATAGCGTTCAGCGCCGTCTTTCAACAAATCAACAAGCGGTGTGCCGGTGTTGCCTGTGCCACCGATAACAAGAACCTCGTTAGACATATCCAATCTCCATCATGGGTCCGGTTCAATTTGCGTTCTGATTGGAGATCGCCTGTTCATTTTTGATTTGGAACTGGCTATAGTTGCGGATTCTTGTTCCGTTTTTGCACCACGCTCGGTATTGCGGAGCATTGTGGCCAGCCAAGACTGTGGAGCACGGGATGAAAGTATTTGAATGGGACGATCTGCGCATATTCCTGGCGATACTGCGCGGACGGTCGGTGCGGGCGGCGTCCAAACTGCTCAATGTGAGTCACTCAACCGTGTCGCGGCGGCTGCACGCCATGGAAGAGCAACTGGACATCAGACTGTTTGTGCGTCAGCCGGAGGGATTCATTTTGACCGAGGCCGGCGAGGCGATGGTGGCACGGGCCGAGCGGGTTGAGAGCGAAATCCTCAGTCTCGAAAGAGAGGTGTTCGGTCGCGACGCCTTGCTGTCGGGTCCGGTACGTATTTCTGCACCACCGTTGCTGGCACAGCATCTGTTGATGCCAATCCTGGCCGATTTTGCCCGGCTGTACCCGGAAATTGAAATCGAAATCGACGCGACGTTCGATGTTGCGGATCTGCGGCGGCGCAATGCGGATATCGCAATCCGTTTTCAGGTCTCGCCGGACGAAAACCTCGTTGCACACCGGTTGCCCGATTTTGCCAATGCGATTTACGCGACCCCGGACTACATAGCCAGAAACGTTTTTACTGGGCCAAACCCGACCGGTCGCTGGATCGCTTTGGGCGGTAAAGAGGTCCTGGCCCACTGGCGGCAGGATTCACCCTATTCCGGCTGCAAGGTACACCATATCGTTTCGGATATGCTGGTTCATCTCAATGCCGTAAAGGCGGGTATGGGATTTGCCTATCTCCTGTGCTTTCTTGCCGACACAGAGGAGACGCTTGTTCGCCTATCAGACACAACGTCCATGAAAATGATCCCGGCCTGGGTCCTTACTCATCCAGACCTGACCGCGACGGAACGAGTACGCATGTGTGCCCGGTATATTGTCGATGCCATTCATAAGCAGGAAAACCAGATTCGCGGTATTGTCTCACGCTAAAAACCCGGGCCTGTTTTTGCTCGCATCAAAGGCTCGAAACAAACCTTGCAAGCCTGTTCGCCGCCTCTTCGACATGGTCGAGACGGCGCAGAAAACAGGCGCGCAAGAACGCCTCGCCGCCAGGCCCAAAGCCGATGCCGGGAGACAGGCCGACGTCAGCATTGTCGACGATGCGATAGACCGCCGAACCGGTGTCTTCCAGCCCATCAATCGCAAAAAAACAGTAAAAGGCGCCATCGGGCTTCAACAGGCGCACACGATTGGTCGCCATCAAGGCATCACACAGGACATCGCGCGCCCTGGCGGCCCTCAGTTTTTGCTCCTCGACATAGTCATCTCCGTCATTCAGCGCTGCGGCTGCGCCACGCTGGATGAACTGGGGCACGCCCGATGTGGAATACTGGATAAGGTTTTCGAATGTCTGGCCCAGTTCCGCGGGCGCCTTGATCCAGCCGGCACGCCAGCCCGTCATCGACCAGTTCTTGGAAAATGTGTTGACGAACAGGATCCGGTCATCCGCCTCCATGATATCGAGGAAAGACGGGGCACGGTGGCCGGCGTAGTAGTATCGCGCGTAAATCTCATCGGCGATAATCCAGGTGCCCGCCTTGCGCGCCAGGTCGAGAATTGTCCGTAGTTCTTCCGTACTGGCCGTCCAACCAGTCGGATTGGACGGAGTGTTGATGAACAGAGCGCGGGTTTTTGGGCCGATGGCGGCGGCAAGACGCGCGGGATCGAACGTCCAGCCCCTGTCGGCATAATCAAACGTCACCGGAACAGAGCGGACACCTGCAATATCCAGGGCAGCCGATATGTTCGGCCAGGCCGGCGACAGATACACCACCTCGTCACCGGCGGCGCAAAGAGCTTCGATCGTCAGTTTGATGGCCTGCATGCCGGAGCCGGTGACAAAGAAGGTTTCAGGATCGTGGGTGCCACCGAAATGCCGTTGATAGTAGTCGGCCAGAGCCTGCCGCAGATGCGGGATACCGCGCTGCCAGGTGTAGAAGGTTTCACCGTCGCGCAGCGATTTGACGGCCGCATCGCAGATGAAGCCGGGTGTCGGCAGATCGCCCTCCCCGACCCAAAGCGGAATGACGTCTTGCCTGAGGCGGGCATGGTTGACCACAGCGACAATGCTGCTTTCGGGCACATTGCGCGCCTGCGGGCTCAAATCTTCTATAAAAGACATCTGCAACCTCCGGATCAGGAGGTTGCGATATCGCCTTTTAGCGCAAAAATCACGCCATAATCGTTTATGGTCCCATCGATGCCGTTGATGGGTACCAGATTATTTTTTCAGCAAATCACGAATTTCGGTTAGCAACTGAACGTCGGCAGGTGGCGCCGCAGGTGCCGCGGGCTTTTCTTCTTCCTTGCGGCGCATATTGTTGACGCCCTTGACCATAAGGAAAATGATCCAGGCGAGGATGAGGAAATTGAGCGCCACGGTGATAAAATTGCCGTAAGCAAGAACAGCGCCCTGTTCACGCGCAGCATCCAGTGTGGTCGCGGTCACGGCTCCGCCGAGCGGAATGAAAAAATCGGAGAAATCAAACCCACCGAAAATCGCTCCAACTATTGGCATAATCAGGTCGTCGGTCAGTGATTTCACAATCAGACCAAATGCACCGCCGATAATAACACCGACGGCAAGGTCCATAACATTTCCCTTTGCTATGAATTCCTTGAATTCCTTCAACATGAGCTTTCCCCTTATGTTGTTATTCTGTTCATTACTTCATTTGGCAAGTACACTGGAGTGAGTCTTCGCCAAATGGAACCACTGCTTGGCACGCGGCAAAACTGATCCACAATCATCTATTTTCTCCGAAAGTCATACACTTAGGGATGGGCATACAACTTTGTCCGCATTTGCGTGTGCCGGCATAGCGTTTATGCTGACGGAAATATTGGGCGATTAGAAGGATCGACAACTAAATGCTGGCAGGCTGGGTGATCATAACCTCCGCTTTGCTTTATCTGCTGTTGCTGTTCGCGATTGCCAGCTACGGCGACCGCGGGTCGTCGACAAAGCGCAGTGTCGGACGGGGGCGGCCGCTGATCTATGCGCTGAGCCTTGCGGTCTACTGCACATCCTGGACCTATTTCGGCGGCGTGGGCCTGGCAGCGCAGCGCGGCTATGAGTTTCTAGCAATCTATGTCGGACCGATCCTCATGTTCACGGTCGGCATGCCTGTGCTGCGGCGTATCGTCAATCTGGCAAAGGCGGAAAAACTGACGTCGATTGCCGACTTCATCGCCGCGCGTTACGGCAAGAATCCCACAGTTGCGGGCATTGTCGCCCTTATCGCCGTCGTCGGAACGGTTCCGTACATTGCCTTGCAGTTGAAGGCTGTTTCATCATCGGTCACGATCATCATGACCAATACACCGTTCCAGGCGGCGACCGGATCGTATTTCCTGACCGACATTTCGTTGATCGTAGCACTGCTGCTGGCCGGGTTTGCCGTCATCTTCGGAACCAGGCACACCGATGCTACCGAGCACCAGAACGGGCTGATCCTGGCAGTGGCAACGGAATCGCTGGTCAAGCTCATCGCCTTTACCGCCGTCGGGTTGTTCGCGACTTTTGTACTTTTTGATGGACCGGGCCACCTCATTGAACAGGCGCGCCAGAGCGATGCGGCCATGGCGGCACTCAGCCACCAGACCGCACCAGCCCGCTGGTTTGTGCTGACCGCCCTATCGGCATTCGCGATTGTCATGCTGCCGCGGCAGTTCCACGTCACCGTTGTGGAAAACCGCACGGAAAGCGAGCTCAAAACCGCCAGTTACCTGTTTCCGCTCTACCTCGTTGCCATCAATCTGTTTGTGATTCCGATCGCCATTGCCGGTGTTCTGAGCCTTGAAGGCGGTTCGGGCGACCAGTTCGTGCTGCTGCTGCCGCTGGTCAACGACATATCCTGGCTTTCCCTGGCGACATTCATCGGCGGATTTTCGGCGGCAACGGCCATGGTCATTGTCGCCTCGGTGGCCGTTGCCATCATGATATCAAACGACATCGTCATGCCGATCTTGCTGCGCCAGAATGTCATCCGCCGCCGCAGCGACCTATCGGATTTCACCGGTGCGATCCTCAAGATCAGGCGAACCGCCATCTTCTGCATTCTGATGTTGGGCTATGCCTATTACCGCTCGGCCAATATCAATGCCGGTCTCGCCTCCATCGGCCTTTTGTCTTTTGCCGCGATCGCGCAGTTTGCACCGGCGCTGTTTGGCGGCCTTTTGTGGAAAGGCGCAAATGCGCGCGGCGCGATCCTGGGACTTTGCGGCGGCATGTTCGTGTGGGCCTACCTGCTGTTCGTGCCAAGTCTGGGCGGGCCCGACAATTCAGCCGTGGCAGCGGCGGTGCTTGGATTCCTGTTGCCGGGTACCGACGCATTTTCCGGCGCCAGGGCCGATCCGTTCGTCAACAGCGTGATCCTCAGTCTCCTGGTCAATCTGGCCTTGTTCATCGCCGGGTCGCTCAGCCGGCAGCCACGGCCGCTCGAGCGCATGCAGGCGGGCGTTTTCATTCCGCAGCGTTCGATGATCCGGCCGACCCGCAATGACTGGCAGACCGGGATTACGGTCCAGCAGCTCAAACAGGCGATCACCAAATATCTCGGCGCCGAGCGCACCGAGCGTTCCTTCCACACCTATGAGACGACCCGTGGCCGTTGGTTGGAGCCAAGCGCACCGGCCGATATGGACCTCGTGCGCTATTCGGAACAGCTTCTCGGCAGCGCCATCGGTTCGGCCTCGGCACGGCTGGTGCTGTCGCTGCTTTTTCAGAAGGAGGACGATACGTCTTCCGACACAGCACGGCTGCTCGACGAGGCGTCGGAAGCGCTGCAGTACAATCGCGATCTTCTGCAAAGCGCACTGGGCCAAATGAATCAGGGCATTACGGTTTTCGACCGGAACAACCGGCTGAGCGTATGGAACCGCCGGTTCCGCTCACTGATGGATCTGCCGGAATCGGTCGGCCAGGTGGGGGTCGCGCTGGAGGATATCGTCGCCATTCTGGCGGAGCGCGGCGACGTCCGGCAGGACCAGGTCAAAGGCATCATCGACAGTTTTCTGACGATGGACATTTCCTGGACCCTGACTTTGTCGGAATCCGGCCGGATCATTGAAATCCGCTCCAATCCGATGCCGGATTCAGGTGTGGTGACCACCTATGCCGACATCACCGAAGGGGTGGCCTCGGCAAAGGCGCTGACCCGGGCCAATGAAACCCTGGAACAGCGGGTCGCCGAACGCACCGCCGAGCTGGTGCGCGTAAACGGCGAACTGGCGCAGGCGCAAACACGCGCCGAGGATGCCAATATCGGCAAGACGCGCTTTCTTGCCGCCGCGGGACACGACATCCTGCAGCCGCTCAATGCGGCGCGTCTATATTCATCGTCGCTGGTGGAACGGCTTGGACAATCCGACAATCGCGAACTGGTCCAGAATATCGATTCATCACTTGAATCGGTTGAATCGATCTTCGGAGCGGTGCTTGACATATCGCGTCTCGATACCGGTGCGATGAAACCGCAAATATCGGTTTTCCCGCTCAATGAAATGCTGCGGCGCATCGAGACCGATTTTGCGCCGCTGGCCGCGGAAAACAACCTTGATCTGCGGGTTCTGCCCACGTCGGCCTTCGTGCGCAGCGATCCAAAACTGTTGCGCAGATTGATCCAGAATCTGGTTTCGAACGCCATCAAATATACAACCAGCGGCCGCGTTCTGGTTGGTGTCCAACGCCGCAAAGGCAATGCAGTTGTGCAGGTCTTCGACACCGGGATCGGCATTCCCCGGTCCAGTTTCGAGACCATTTTCCGGGAATTCACCAGGCTGGACGACGGTGCCAAAACGGCGGCAGGCCTTGGTCTCGGACTTTCGATCGTTGACCGCATAGCCCGCGTTCTCGAACACCGAGTGCAACTGTCCTCAGCACCGGGGCGGGGCACGCATTTCAGCGTTGAAATACCACTCGAGACCAACGTCAAACATGTTCATCAGGCGGCAACCGAACTGGTCGAACCGCCTGCGCCAATGACGCTGGACGGACTTTCGGTCATGTGTATCGACAACGAACCCAATATCGTCGAGGGGCTGGAGATACTGTTGAAGGGCTGGCACTGCCAGGTGATCAGTGCCGGCTCCGCGGGCGATGTCGGGCAAATGCTTGAAAAACATCTCATTCCGCCCGATGCGATTATCGCAGATTATCATCTTGATGACGGCAATGGAATTGATGTGATCACCACAGTGCGCAATCACTGGAACGTTGACATTCCGGCTGTCCTGGCAACAGCGGACCGGACCCATGATGTGCGCAGCAGGGCGGAAGAACAGTCGATATCGATCTTCAACAAGCCGCTGCGGCCCGCTGCATTGAGAGCATTCCTCAATCAGATTGCCGCCGCCAGGAAATCCGCGGCAGAGTAGCCTTGCGTGCAATGGTCCAACACAAATCGTTCAGACGACCGGCCCGGAATCATTGTCGAGCGCATCCGATCCGATTTTCGACAGCAGGATCACGGCCTGGGTGCGGCTGTCGACACCCAGCTTTTGCAGGACAGCCGAAACATGCGCCTTGATGGTCGCTTCGGAAACGCTCAGCTCATAGGCGATCTGTTTGTTGAGCAATCCCTCTGCAAGCATGCCAAGCACCCTACTCTGCTGCGGCGTCAGGGTTTGCAGCCGTTTGATGAGTTCAGCGATTTCGGGATCATGTTCTGGACCAAGTTCAAGATCACGAGGAGTCCACACGTCACCGGCAAGAACCGCGCGGATGCCGTCGCGTATCTCGTCGATACTGGCCGATTTGGAAATGAAGCCGGAAGCCCCGAGATCGATGGCGCGCCGTATGGTCGCCTGATCGTCGGAGGCAGAAACAACAACGACCGGCAGGCTGATATATTCAGCTCGAAGCGCAATCAGTCCGGAAAGGCCGCTGACGCCCGGCATTGTCAGGTCAAGAAGCATCAGATCCGCTTCGGGATGCTGGCCGGCGGCGTTGCGCGCCGCGCCAAAGTCACCCGCCTCGACGATTTCCAGGTCATCCTCGATGCCGGCGAGGGCCTGGCGCATAGCACCGCGAAATAACGGATGGTCATCAGCTATGATAAATGTTCTTGCCAATTTGTTCGCCCCCTCCCAGAGGCCCGCCGTGCCTGAAAGACAAATTGTCCTCCCGCCGCTCAGACAGGCAATTCTTGTTATTGTGCTGTGCATATCGTGTTGCACATGACAATGCTACCGGGCTTGCCGTCCCAAAAAAAGAGATTTCTTTGCCGCGCCGTAAATGCGAAGCCGGTTCAACGGGCTTCGCATGGCGGCTGGAAATCGGTTCAACGGGTGTTTTGCGGCTAAGTTTTTTCTGGCTTTGGCGGATCGGCCTTCTGGTCTTCGCTTTCCTGTTCGAATTCCTCGATTATACCGAGAAAGCGGCGCATCATTTGCTCCATGATCCCAAAAGTACGATCGATTTCCTCGTCCGTCGGCAGCTGATTCGGCCGGTCAGTCGGCTGAGCTCCCGGCGCCTGCTCGATCTCTGCGATGCGTTCCTCGAGCAGATCGATCTGTTCTTCCAGCGCCCGACGCTCGTCTGCAGCCATGCGGCAGACAATCTGGCTCTCCACTTCCGTACATACCGAAATTTCGCCAGTGAAAGTGTCGAGCCGGACAAAGCCGCTGTCCGTACGCTCCATTACGAAACGACCTTCCTGCGCCAATGCGGCCGGTATTGCCGGCACCAGCGCGAGACCTGCGGCAATTAGAAAGGTGGCTGCAAATTTCTGGTTCATTTCCAATCTGTCACCGGTGATTTATTCGATTCAACACTGTAGATATCTGACAATCATGCCAGAATTGCGATAGCAGGTGAATATCACCCTCGTTGCAACTCAAACCGGGCGAATTGGAAACCGATGCCGAAACTTATCTACAAAATCGTACCACAGGAATTGTGGCGCACCGCTGAGAGCCGCGGTGCCTTTGAGGGTGCTGCAATAGACCTGCAGGATGGCTTTATACATTTTTCCACAGCGGACCAGGTTGCCGATACGGCGGCATTGCACTTTTCCGGACAGTCTGACCTGCTTCTTGTGGCCGTCGATGGTGCGACACTGGGCGATGCTTTGCGCTACGAGCAATCACGCGGCAGCGATCTGTTTCCGCATCTTTACGGCTTAATGCCAATGGAGTGCGTGTTGTGGGTCAAACCGATGCCGCTCGGAGACAACAACAAACACATATTACCGGATCTGGACTGACTATGAATCCGCTCTACGCCCTGTCGCGACGCGCCCTGTTCGCGCTTGAACCGGAGGTGGCGCACAGGCTGTCGATTGTCGCCTTGAAGTCCGGCGCATTGCCGCGCTGCCCGGCAGCGCTCGATCAACGGCTGGCGGTGCACACGGCGGGCCTGTCTTTTCCCAATCCTGTGGGTATTGCAGCGGGATTTGACAAGAACAGCGAAGTGCCGCTTGAAATCCTTCGGCTCGGTTTCGGCTTCACCGAAATCGGGTCGGTCACTCCAAAACCGCAGCGGGGTGGTGAAAAACCGCGCATCTTCCGACTGCCGGCAGACAATGCCGTGATCAACCGGCTTGGCTTCAACAATGAAGGTCATGCCAAGGTCCTGCAACGGCTGAAGACCCTCGGGGGCAACCGCCCGGGTCCGATCGGGGTGAATGTCGGCGCCAACAAGGATTCGGATAATCGAATTGCCGATTTCGCGCTTGGCATTGAAGTGTTTTATTCGGTTGCGGATTACTTCACCGTCAATGTTTCCTCGCCCAACACGCCAGGTCTGCGCGACCTGCAGGCCAGAGGCAATCTGGCAACTCTTCTGGAGGCCGTCCTTGCGGCACGTCAGGTGCAATGCACGCAGGGCCACGCACACAAACCCATTTTCCTGAAAGTGGCCCCCGATCTTGGCCTCGATGACCTCAGAGACATTGCCGAGCTGTCACTCGAGCACGCGCTTGACGGTCTTATCGTTTCCAATACGACGTTATCGCGCAGCGGTCTCAAGCCCCACTGGCATATCGGACAGGCCGGCGGCGTCTCCGGCAGACCGCTGTTCGAACGTTCAACCATCATCCTGGCGAAGCTGCGCCAGTTGGTCGGCCCTTCCATGACGATCATCGGAGTTGGTGGCGTCGATTCCGCGGATTCGGCACTTGAAAAAATCCGCGCGGGAGCGGACCTCATTCAGCTATACACAGGATTTGTGTATCAGGGCCCGGGGCTGATCCGCTCCGTGCTAACCGGTCTATCGAACGCAGTCGAACGTGAACAGGTTTCGTCCGTCGCGGACTTCAGGGACACCGGATCGGAAGAATGGGCGGCAAAACCGGTGCCGCAGTAATTCCGGTCAGTGAAGGGTCGGGCGGTTTTCGCGCAACAGTTGGGCAACATCCGCAACCGAACTCGTGCGGCCAAGCTGATCAGCCGAAAGACGCTGCCCGGTTTTTTCTTCGATCACCAGAAGCAGCGTGAGATGGGTGAGGCTGTCCCATTCGGGCAGTTGCGACAACGCGCAATGACAATCGACCCGCTCGACCGGTACAAGCAGAATTTCTGCCACGATCTGGCGGATCACCGTGACGCTTTCATTCATGGTCTTTTCCCTGCAGCTATCCTTGCAGTTTGAAACACCGCCCGTGGTTCATCCGCAACAGTAAAAATCGACCGCCCTCTAAAGCATTGCGGCAATCTAACAGGAATAATGCGTCCAATTTGAGACCGTATGGAGAGATAATTGCGCGTGTTTGCCGAATTCTCATAAGATTTCTGACAAACTATAACAAGTTGAAAACCCTTATGGCTGCAAGTTATTCTCATCATCATTTCTGTCGGCCGCCTACAAAGATAATTTACTGACTCAATTTTTTACATTGATAAGTTATTACTTTGTTAATGCTACCTACTCTTGTGGCCTTGATGTTCAAAATAAACACTCAACCACTGACACTGGCGTGACGATATGAACAATCCGTTGAATTTGTGTTTAATTTTTAAGGGTCTGTTCCATTTGCAGGTAAAAAATAGCCTGATAAACAATTTCACACGTGCGGGGCGGGCGAAAAAACGCTGTCTGCACGCGTTCCCAGCATGGCATAAAGCGAGAAACCACGAACGCCGAGAAAAGCCAAAAGTGCCAGCCAGAGCCCGTGATTGCCGATGAGCGGAACCAGCGTCACAACAAGCAAGACAAACAGCACCAGCGACAGCACCATCATGTTGCGCATGTCACGCGACCAGGTGGCGCCGATGAACACGCCATCCATCTCAAAGGCCAGAACACCGACAAGAGCTGTCAATGCGGCCCAAAGAATGTAGTCCCGCGCAACGGTGCGCACTTCTTCGGATGTCGTCAGGAAATCGATCACCGCTGCGCCAAAGACAAGAAAAAAAAGTGTGGTCAATGCAGCAAGTCCGGTGCCCCAAATCAGGGTCAGCCTGACGGCACGGTCGAAGGCCGGCCTGTAGTTCGCACCGACGGCACGGCCGGCGAGCTGTTCGGCGGCGGTGGCAAAACCGTCGAGATAGTAGCCGGCCACCATGAAAAAATTCAACAGGACGGCATTGGCGGCCAGGGTCACCGCGCCGAACTGTGCGCCCTGACGAACAAAAAGCGCAAAAGCGATCAACAGCGCAAGCGAGCGGATCATGATGTCGCGGTTGAGCGACATCAGCCTGATCATGGCCAGCCTGTCGAAAATCCTGCGCCAGTCGGGGCGGGACTGCCGATCAAAACGGAAATAGACGTATGCGAAACCAACGACGGCGCCGATCGCTTCGCCGGTGACGGTTGCCCAGGCGACACCGGCAATCCCCCATTGCAGATGAAGGCCCAGATATATCGAAAGCGCAATATTGATGCCGTTGATCAGCGACTGCAAAAGAAGACCGGACACAGCCTGTCCGCGGCCAAGCAAGAAACCTAAGATCGCATAGTTGGCTAGTCCCGCAGGTGCCGAGACCATGCGGATCGAAACGTAGGTCTGTGTCGCTTCGCGCACGGCCGCATCCGGCGCCATCGCCCAGATTCCGATCCATGCGATCAGTGGCGACAGCAACAGAATTGCCATGCCGCAGGCGACACCGATGATCACAGAACGCCAGAAGACGGCCTGTTCTTCGCGGGCGTCGCCTCTCCCGAAAGCCTGTGACACAAGACCCGTGGTGGACGCCCGAAGGAAGTTGAAAGTGGTAAAAACCAGGTCAAAAATTACCGCGCCGACCGCCAATCCCCCGATCAACGCCGGATCGCCGAGCCGGCCGACAACCGCCATATCCACCAGCCCGAGCAGCGGGGTGGTCAGATAGGCAAGCGTCATCGGAACCGCAATCGACAGGACAAGCCGGTTGCTGACAGCAAATGGCCTTTGCACCGGCTTGTTATCCGCCGACGGCTCGATCGATTGGTTTTCCTGTTGCAGCAATATCCACTCCTCCCAGCCTCATCAGGCAGGGCAGCGACCCGCAGAGCTTTGGAGGTGTGTTATTGCGGGCTATCGCCGGTAACTCAATACCCGCATAACCAGAAATACCGGAATGACGATCACGGCGCCGAGCAACAGATAGTCGCCAAACCGGCCAAGTGCGGCAAAACCGAGATTCCAGACATTGACCAGAAAATCGCGCACCGCATAAACGACATCGATGGGATACCAGTTAAAAGCACTCATCACCGCACCGACTATGAAGGAAATCACGATCAGTTTGACGACTGTGCGACCGGGTGAGTCGCCAAGAAATCGGGTCAGCTTGCCGGACATTCGGCGTTACTCCATGTTTGGTTGTGCAATAGGTAATCGCTAACTGCGACGGGTTCAACAGCTGCGCCCAGTATCAGAAAGCCATTTTTCTGACGCCGGTCTTGGTCTAACGTTTCAGGGTGAATATTGATTCTGGCATAAAACCTGCCGCAACCGACCCGAAACTGCCCGAACCCTTTTTCGGCTGGTTCGGCAAACGCGGATGGCAACCCCGACCCCACCAGCTGGCACTGCTTGACAGGGCCGAAGCCGGCGGCTCGTCTCTTCTGATTGCGCCGACAGGCGCGGGCAAGACGCTTGCCGGTTTCCTGCCCTCGCTCATCGACATTGCGCTGAAGGAGCAAAGGCGAAAACCCGGAGCCGCGCTGTCCTCCGCCCGGCGTGGCATCCACACGCTCTATGTTTCGCCGCTCAAGGCACTGGCCATCGATATCGAGCGCAATCTGGCGACACCGGTTGCCGAGATGGACCTGCCGGTGCGCATTGAAACCAGAACCGGCGACACGCCGCAGTCGAAACGGCAGCGCCAGAAGCTCAACCCGCCGGACATACTTCTGACAACGCCCGAACAGATCGCTCTTCTGATCGCCAGCAGAGAAGCAGACACGCTGTTCGACGGGCTGAAATATGTCATTTTCGATGAGCTGCATTCGCTGATTACATCGAAACGCGGACACCTGTTGTCGCTCGGGCTGGCGCGTTTGCGAAAACACTGTCCAGATCTACAGACCATCGGATTGTCGGCGACGGTCGCCGAACCGGAGGAACTGCAGGCCTGGCTGATGCCACAGCGCGCCGGGGACGGTCCGGTGCTTAGCGAGCGGATCGTCGTCAAGGGCGGCGCCAAGCCACATATCAGCATTCTGGAAACCGAGGAACATGTGCCCTGGTCCGGCCATTCGGCGCGTTATGCGATGGCCGATGTGTATCAGGCCATCCGCGAACACCGGACTGCGCTGCTCTTCGTCAACACGCGCAGTCAGGCGGAGCTTCTGTTCCGTGAATTGTGGCGCATTAACGAGGACGATCTGCCGATCGCCCTTCACCATGGCTCGCTCGACGCCAGTCAGCGGCGCAAGGTTGAGGCGGCCATGGCCGACAACCGCCTGCGGGCCGTTGTCGCTACGTCGACGCTGGATCTCGGGATCGACTGGGGCGATGTGGATCTGGTCGTCCATGTCGGCGCGCCAAAAGGAGCCAGCCGGCTGGCGCAGCGGATCGGCCGCTCCAATCACCGCATGGACGAGCCGAGCCGCGCCATCCTCGTGCCGGCAAACCGCTTCGAGGTGATGGAGTGCCAGGCGGCGCTCGATGCCAACTATCTGGGCGCGCAGGATACGCCGCCGATGGGTATCGGCACGTATGACGTGCTTGCTCAACACGTGCTCGGCATGGCCTGCGCAGCGGCGTTCCGTGCCGATGACCTTTATGCGGAAGTCACCTCGGCTGCGCCATACGCCGATCTGGAGCGGGAGCAATTCGACCGGGTGATCGATTTCGTCGCAACCGGCGGCTACGCGCTCAAGACATACGACAGATACGCCCGCATCCGGCTGACAAAAGACGGAACGTGGCGCGTCAGCAATCCGCGCATTGCACAACAATACCGGTTGAACATAGGAACCATCATCGAAGCGCCGGAACTGAAGATACGGCTGACACGGCATACTGGCCGGGGCACGAATGTGCGCGGCGGGCCGGTGCTGGGCAAAGTGGAGGAATCCTTTGTCGAGATGCTGTCGCCGGGCGACACGTTCCTGTTCGCCGGCAAGGTGCTGCGCTTCGAGGGCATCCGTGAAAACGAGTGCATCGTCTCCAAGGGCGGCGCTGGCAGTCCGAGAATTCCGGCCTATGCCGGCGGGAAATTCCCGCTCTCGACCTATCTAGCCGATCAGGTGCGCACCATGCTCGGCGATCCGGACACGTGGCGGGCGCTGCCGGCGCAGGTGCGCGAGTGGCTGGAAATCCAGCGGCAGAAATCGGTACTGCCGTCACGGGGGGAATTGCTGATTGAGACATTTCCCCAGGGCGACCGGTCCTACATGGTGATGTATCCGTTCGAGGGGCGGCTCGCGCACCAGACGCTCGGCATGCTTCTGACCCGGCGGCTTGAACGCTCGCGGGCGCGGCCGCTTGGTTTCGTTGCGACAGACTACGCCATGGCCGTCTGGGGTCTGCGCGACATGGGGCTGATGTTCGAGCGCGGGGAACTGTCGCTGGCCCAGCTGTTCGACGAGGATATGCTGGGCGATGATCTGGAAGCCTGGCTGGCAGAATCGTGGATGCTCAAGCGCACCTTTCGCAACTGCGCCCTTATTTCAGGGCTGATCGAACGGCGGCATCCGGGCAAGGAAAAAACCGGACGGCAGGTCACCGTTTCTGCCGATCTTGTCTATGACGTTCTGCGCAGCCACGAACCCGATCACATTCTTTTGCAGGCAACACGGCACGATGCGGCAAGCGGTCTGCTGGATATTCGCCGACTTGGCGATATGCTGTCGCGAATCAAAGGCCGAATCATCTTGAACCGGCTGAACCGGATTTCACCGCTCGCCGTGCCCGTCATGCTGGAGATCGGCAAGGAACCGGTCTCTGGTGAAGCGCAGGATGACATTCTGGCCGAAGCTGCGGACGAGATCATCGCCGAAGCCATGGGCGGCACGCGATGAGTACGAGGGAAACGAACGGGAATGAACAGGGCAAGCGCCGCACAGGCATTGATCGCCGACGAGATGATCCAGACCGCCGAAATCGAAATCCGTGATACGCCGGCCGTGTGCGACCCGCTCGGCGCGCTCTACCTGCCGGAAAGCACCACGCTGATTGTTTCGGACCTGCATCTGGAAAAGGGGGCCGCTTTTGCCCGCCGCGGCATGATGCTGCCCCCCTATGACACCGCGCAAACGCTGAAACTCGTGACGGCCGTGGTCAGCCGTTATCAGCCCGCCTGCGTCATCTGTCTGGGCGACAGCTTTCATGACCGTGAAGGCGCCGCGGCATTGCCGCCAAGCAGCCAGGATCAGCTTTCAGGCCTGATGAGCGGACGCGACTGGTACTGGATCGCCGGAAATCATGACCCGGACCACCCTGCGGGGCTCGCCGGCGATTGTGTCAGCGAGCTTTATCTGGACGGGCTGTGTTTCCGGCACGAACCTTTGCAGACTGCGGGCGAAGCGGTCGGCGAAGTGGCCGGCCACCTGCATCCGGCAGCGCGCGTCGTGCGGCGGGGCAAAGGCGTTCGTCGCCCGTGTTTTGCGACCGACGGGCGGCGCATGATCATGCCGTCCTTCGGTGTGACCACCGGCGGGCTCAATCTGCGCAACAATGCCTTTCGCGGGCTGTTCGATCCGCAGCAGCTGACCGCCCATCTGCTTGGACGTGACAGGATCTATTCGGTGGCTTTTGAGCGGCTGATCGGGTGATTCGTCTGAATACCGGGGCCACTTTCCGGATCTCGCTTTAGTCCTTGCGGAATACAACGCTGCCGAGCCAGCCGGTGAGCATTGCCAACGCAACCGCCAAAAGTCCGTAGAGGAAAGCCTGCTGATGGGCGAGTTCGAATATGAACTGCTCGACACCGGTCTTGACCACGCGCAAGCGCAGATCCCTTTCCATGGCGAATTCATTGCTCTTGAACAGGAACGCCCGAAGCTTGTGTTCGCCGACCGGTATGTTGGCGGGCAACCGCAGGGTGGCGCGAAACAGACTTGAGCTGACGAATTCCACGCCCACCGGTTCGCTCTGATAAATCCCGCTCTCCACCCGCAGCCGGAGAAGCGCGTCCTTGAATTCGGGAACCCGCGATCCATCACCAACGTTGCCGGAGGGCGTCAGGTGGATGTGTTCGATGCCGATCGTGCGGCCGCTGAGCTCGATCTGCTGTGTGATGCGGTTGATGGGCAGGGTACTCGACAACGAATAGGAAGCCGGTGCCGGCTCGAAGCGCATGGCATAGCGGTTGATCCAGATGCCGAAGACCCGGTCCTTCTTGCGGACAATCGTTTCCTTGGCTGGACCTTCGAGCGCGACAATGATGTCGTATTGGCCGAGCTGCAATAGCAATGGATCGGCATTGTCGAGCGCCCCGAATACAATCAGATCGGCGCCGGCAAAGTCGGAGGTAATGGCGATCTCGTTGGTCGAGATACCGATGTCGAGACGTTCATTGGCAGCGCTCGCGCCTGCACAGGCAACCGCAAGCACCAACGAAGCAAGCAGCAGGTCATATATGCGTCCCGCCAACCGCATCAGAACCCCTCCTTGGTCGTGATGACCGAATAGAGTTCGTCCGGTGTTACGACCAGCCCAATGGCCAGTCTTATGCCAACAGCAAGGACAATAATTGCAAGAAGGGCGCGCAACTGCTCACCACGCAGCTGCTGGCCCACGCGCACGCCGTATTGCGCTCCAACGACGCCGGCTATCATCAACAGACCTGCCAGGAATATGTCGACGGACTGGTTTGTCGTCGCTTGCACGATCGTTGTGAAGGCGGTGACGAATATGATCTGGAACAGCGAAGTTCCTATCACGACATTGGTCGGGACGTGCAGCAGATAGATCATGGCCGGCACCATGATAAAACCGCCGCCAACGCCCATGATCGAGGTGAGCACGCCAACGCCAAAACCAAGCACGATGACCGGTATGACGGAAAGATAGATTTTCGACCGCTTGAAGCGCATCTTGAAGGGCAGCCGGTGAACCCAGTTGTGCTGACCTGGCTTGCGCAGCGAAACCGGCTTATTTGCCGCAGCACGGCGCAGCGCATTGATGCTTTCGACAAGCATCAGACCGCCGATGACACTCAGGAACACGACATAAAACAGCGAGATGATGAGGTCGAGCTGGCCGAGGTTTCGCAGCAGCGTGAAAAGGTAAATACCGACCGAGGCGCCCACCAGGCCGCCGCCAAGCAATGTCAGGCCGAGCTTGATATCCAGCGTGCCGCGGCGGAAGTGCGAAAGCGCGCCGGAAAAGGACGAGGCGACGACCTGATTTGCACCCGTCGCCACGGCAACGGCCGGAGGAATATTGTAGAAGATCAGCAGTGGCGTAATGAGAAATCCACCGCCGACACCGAACATCCCCGACAGGAAACCCACCGCAGCACCCATACCCAAAATGATAAAGGCATTTACAGATAATTCTGCTATGGGCAGATATATGCTCATGTCTGGCCGAAGGTGCGTATCCCGAGATTATTGTGACCGGATGCAGCTGGCATCCGGTTCTGTCATGCGCTTTAAGTTTCCCTGAGTCAATCATTGTAACTGGGGCCAGAGAAACAAGTTTTTCAGGACAGTTAAGACCGGATCGGAATAGCCCTGTCGGGACCGCAAATAATGCAATCACCCCGCGAAATGGCGGGATGATGGCAGCTTACCGATTGTTTGTTATCCGGCTTTCGTCGCCGGCTGACTTTCAGTAGTTGCGGGCCATCAGCTCCTTGACCAGAGCGTCGGAAACTTCGCCGGTCGGTGCGAGGCCGACCGAGGCCTGGAAGGCCTTGATGGCTTCGACTGTGCGATTGCCCATGATCCCGTCAATGCCGCCGGTATCAAATCCGTTCTTTGTCAGGATCGCCTGGATGTTTCTGACGGCCTTGGTCATGTCAACCGATGCGGTGCGGGTTTCTGTTCCACGCCATTCCGGCGGAATGCGGACCGAGTTGGCCGATTCAACCAGCGCACCCGGCTTCCAGAGCTCAACCTTGGCCCGTGCACTTTCCAGTTGCTCGGGACGCAGGGCATTGGCAACTTCATCGCGTTTTTTGGATGCATCCTTGTCGCCGGCCTTGGCGGCAATGGCAAACCATTTGTACGATTCTTCCAGATCCTGCTCAACGCCGCTGCCCCGGGCATGAAGGATGGCGAGGTTGAACTGGCTGTCCTTGACACCAAGATCGGCTGCACGGGTAAACCAGGTCCCGGCGGATTCGTAATCCGCTACGCCTTCGCGAACCATCGCATAGAGCACGGCAAGATTGTGCATTGCGCTCGCATTGCCCTGCTCCGCAGCCAACTGGTACCAGGTCAGAGCCCGGCCGACGTCACGTTCCACACCCGATCCCTTTTCGTAGAAATTGGCGAGGCGGTACTGTGCCGGTGCAAATCCCATGTCCGCCGACAATTTGTACCATTTGGCGGCTTTGGAAAGATCCACGGGGACACCGCGCCCGTCAGTATACCGGGCGCCGACTTCAAACAGCGCAAGTCCGTCACCCTTCGCCGCTGCTTCGCGCAGAGCAAGCGGGCCGACGGCTTCCGGCGGCAATTCGATTTCCACGGCCTGAGGCGGCATTTCGGTGGTCAGTGAAGCGATTTTGGTTTCAGCGACGGGTTCGGCCGGCTGGAAACTCGAGCTTGGCTGTATTTCGTTGTCAGACGACATGATTTGTCGAGGAGCCGGTGCCTGTGTAATGTCCGGTGTACCCACCGGTGTCGGTGCCGGCTCTGGTGTGGCTACCGGTGCAGGTGTCGGCGTCGGATCGACGGAATCGAATGGGTCGGTTTCTACAACCTGAACTTTCGGCAGGTCGCTGGCGGCTTCCATGACCGGCTCAACCACGGGCTTGGTTACCGGCTCAACAACAGCCGGCTTGTCAACCGATGCAGATTTGACGGCCGTTTCCTGGCCACCGATGAAACCTGAAAGAAGCGGATAGGAAATCACCGCCAGAAGGATCGCCCCGGCGGCCAGCAATATGGGCTTGCGACGGTTTGAGACCTTGGCCTTCAGTGTAGGCCGGTTGGCATCTTCGGCCATAGCGGCGGCTTCGATATCGGCTGCCTCTGATGCCGCAGCTTGCGCAGCACGCCTGGCGGCAGCGATGAAATCGGCCTTTTCGGTCTTGGCCTGCTCGGCTTCTGAGGCAAAGGGCGAATCGTCTCCGGCAAGGTTCTGCGCTTCACGCACCTTGGCCATGATCCGTTTGATGTCGGGTGCGCCCGAACCCGGTTCGAGCGGCATGTTTGCGGTTTCCGGATCAATGTCGCCCACCGGATCGATCGAAGGCGCAGCGTGCACGTTCTGCAGCGCATGCTCCTTGTGTTCGTCGGTGATATTCGACCGCGATCCACCCGATATGCGGTCCTTCAGTCCGGAAAGTAATGATCTGGATTCGGCTTCTTCATCCAGCTCGGGCTGATCCTGGTCGGGAAAAAAACCGGCTTCGTCTGCCGCCTCCTGAGGATATTCCGGTGATGAGAACATTGACGTTTCGTGCTCAGAATAACCGGAAGAAGCCGATAGCGGCTCTTCATAACGGTCGGCATCGCCATCGACATTCAATGCGGGCGGTTCATGCATCGCCGTTTCATACACGGTCGGCTCAGACATTACCGGTTCATGCATATGCGGCTCTGGAGCATGATAGGTCGTTGTGTCTTCGAGCTTTTCAAGCCGGTTTGCGATCTTCAGCAGCGTATCGTGCACCGCATCTATCGTCCTGGCGCTGCGCTCTTCGCTCTTGCGGCTGAGATCCTCCAGGGACCTGAGATCACCCACCATAGATTCAAACGCCGACATGTCCGCAGCTGATGCACCATTTTGCTGGTAGGATGCAATGGCGGTTTCGGCGGCCTGGCGAGCTGCCTCGATAACCAGATCCTGGCTGTCGGAGTGGCTTGCCGACAAATGATCCTCAATCGCCGCAAGCCGTGGCTCGAGCACCGAGGCGCTTTCCGGCTGCGGAGCCGGGTCAGAAAGCAATTGCGACAGTCCGGCTATCTGGTCTTCCAGGGCACGGATCGCCTCGTCATCATTTTCCTGCGGTGCCAGCTGCTCGTCCATACGGGCAGCAATTTTCGCCAGCCGCATTTCCAGCGGACCGAGATCCACAACCGGCGGGCGCGATGTGTTCTCCTCGACACGATCGGCCAGTTGCTCGAATCGCGCATACAGTGTGTCCTGATTGCTGTTGGTCGCCGTCAGGTCGGTATTGATATTGTCGATGCGCAGTGAAAGTTCACCGAGCTGCTCTGAAAGACGGGTGTTTACAATGTCGAGATCAATGGAATCGACCTTGCGGGCCACCTCATCCAGCTGGGATACCAAAATGGGGTCCGGAGCGGACTGTTTCGTCAGCGTGTGTGTGAGTATGTCCAGGCGTTCGGCCAAGGCACCCAGCGCCTCTTCGTTGGTCAGCTCCTCGACCCGCCGGGTCAATGATTCCATGCGCTCCGACAGCTCATTGTGCGCCTGGTTGGTCTGTCCGATTTGCGTCTGGTTGGATTTGCCGATCTGGCCGATGCGATCGACCAGCGAGTCAAGCCTCGTTTCCAGACGTTCTACGACCTCGCGATCCACGGCGGTTGCCTGCGCGGTGCTGGTTGCAACAATCGCGCGGCTGATTTCGTCAAGGCGATCATCCAGCAAAGCAAACTGACGGGCAATCTCGGGATCGGCGGATGCCGGCTGTCGGGCCATGGCATCGATCGCCGCGACAAGCATTTTGATCTTGTCCTCAAGCGCGTGGATCGGCAGCACCGACGGCAACTGGCCGATGGACGACTTGATATCATCGATCCTGTAGGACAGCGTGATCAGCTCTTCACGCACGGCTTTCGGATCGAGATCGGAAATGCGCTCTTCAAAACCGTCCCAGCGGTTTTCAAGGCGCTGCATTGTGTCTTCACGGGCGAGATCATTGACCAGCGTGCGAAGCTCATCGAGCTCGTTCTGCAGGACGGAACTGTCGTTGCCGGCGCGGGCATGTTCGCCTATGCGGGCATTTTCAAACGCCTCGATCTGGGTGGCCAGCCGTGCCAAATCGTCGCGGACATCATTGGGCATCGCCGCCGAGCCGGTGATGGTTTTGATTTCGTCGACATCACGGCGCATGTCGTTGCGCAACGAAACGAGGGCATCGGCAATTTCGCGCATGGCGCCACTGGTTTCCCGCATTGCGGCACTCGGTGCCGCCCGGGTCTGGGGCTGCTGTGCACGCTGGGCGCTCTGGCGCTGCGGCAATGGCTGTTGCGGCGCACGACCATCCTGGTCTGCCATGCGTTGCCTGATTCCCCTGTCCGATGTAGGCGCCGTTGCTTCATGCCTTGCAGCCGGTTGCCGGCCACGATTGTTCAAAGCATCGATGCGCGCCTCAAGATCAGCGATTGACTGGTTCAACATGTTGACCGAATTCGGCTGCTGCGAATCATGCCCGTTTTTCGGAGGTCTTGATCTGTTCATCATGTTTTCCGTATCGACAAAAAAGGAACGGTTTTATTCATCCTGGCCGCATCCGGGAAATATCTGGAAGTTCAACGTAAATCCCCGACGCGTTTGGTAATCCGTCAATGACGAAAAACGGGAGAATCGGGAGTTACCGCCGCTAAACGCACATTCGCGAAACGTGGTAAACAAGCCGTTAACCAAAGTTACTTTTTCGCAAATTTCTTAACTCTGGCCTGCCAAATCGGGGTGCGCCAGTCTGCTGATGGCAGGGGCATGCGGGCTCGCATTGTTGTGAAATGCGACCAAATGCAGGCGTCACGAGCATGCTTCATTTGCATTTCAAACTGTTTTTAACAGCAAAAAATTTTGACGTTTACGCAAACGTCAATTATTTGTATAGGACGTTATCATCTTCCAACCCTATCGGATCAGACGAGAGAACCCCCATGCCAAGCTATCAGGCCCCGGTCAAAGACACGCTGTTCATTCTCAACGACGTTCTCGGATACGAGCGTTACAACAATCTTTCAGGATTTTCGGATGCAACGCCGGATATCGTCGAGGCAATATTGGTGGAGGGCTCAAAACTTGCAGAGGAAGTGCTGCTGCCGCTCAACCAAGTGGGCGACCAGGAAGGTTGCGTGCGACACGATGACGGCACGGTGACGACACCGAAGGGTTTCAAGGAAGCGTACAACAAATACCGCGAAGGCGGCTGGATGGGTCTTTCCGCCGATCCGGAATATGGCGGCCAGGGTCTTCCGCTGGTGCTGCATACGGCCATCGGAGAATATCTGGGGGCGTCCAATATGGCGCTGATGATGTATCCCGGACTGACACAGGGTGCGATTGCCGCCATTGCCGAACACGGCAGCGACGAGCAGAAAGCGAAATGGCTGCCCAACATGATCGAAGGATCATGGACCGGCACGATGAACCTGACTGAGCCCCATTGCGGCACCGATCTCGGCCTGCTGCGCACCAAGGCCGTGCCGCATGATGATGGCAGCTACAAGATCTCGGGACAGAAGATATTCATCTCGGCCGGCGAACACGACATGTCGGACAATATCATTCATCTGGTTATTGCACGCATCGAAGGCGCCCCCGAAGGCGTCAACGGCATATCGCTTTTCATCGTTCCCAAACTTTCAGTCAATGACGACAATTCGGTCGCCGGACCGAACGGCGTTTCCTGCGGCTCCATCGAGGAAAAAATGGGCATCCACGGCAACGCGACCTGTGTGATGAACTATGACGAAGCCACGGGCTTTCTCATCGGCGAGGCCAACAAGGGCCTCAACGCCATGTTCGTGATGATGAACGAGGCGCGCCTCGGCGTCGGACTGCAGGGGCTGTGCCAGTCTGAAATCGCCGGCCAGAACGCCGCCAACTACGCGCGCGAGCGCATTCAGGGCCGTGCCCTTACCGGCGCCAAGGAGCCGGAAAAAAAGGCCGATCCGATCATCGTCCATCCGGATGTGCGCCGCACGCTGATGACCATCAAATCGTTCAATGAAGCCAGTCGTGCACTGCTCTTGTGGACGGCATTGAACTCGGATCTGAAGCATCGTGCCGATTCCGAGGAAGACCGCGAGGCCGCCGATGACGTGCTTGGCCTGATGACACCCATCCTCAAAGGCGTTTTGACGGATCGGGGATTTGACAACGCGGTTGCGGCCCAGCAGATGTACGGCGGACACGGTTATATCGAAGAATGGGGTATGAGCCAGTTCGTGCGCGATGCCCGCATTGCGATGATCTATGAAGGCGCCAACGGCATTCAGGCACTTGATCTCGTCGGCCGCAAGCTCGGCGCCAATGGTGGCCGGGCGGTGATGGCCTATTTCAAGGAAGTCGGCGATTTCTGCGAGGAAAACCGCGACGACGAAAAGATGGCGCCATATACCAAGAGCCTGAAGAAGGGTCTTAACGATCTGCAGGCGTCAACGATGTGGTTCATGCAGAACGGCATGTCGAACCCCGACAATGCGGGCGCCGGCTCGACGGATTACATGCATCTCTTCGGTGTGGTGGCGCTCGGTTACATGTGGGCGCGCATGGCCAAGGTCGCCCAGAAGAAGCTCGGCAATGGCGGCGATGATGCAGACTATCTTGAGAACAAGCTTGTGACCGCACGCTTTTTCTTTGAGCGGATCATGCCGGAAACGGCGTTGCGCCGCCAGCGCATCGAGGTCGGCTCGGAATCGACAATGGCGCTCGACGCTGCCGCTTTTTGATGGCGGCCGGGCTTGCAGCCCGGACGTCCGACCCCAAATTGAAAGTAGTCAGGTCCGGCAATGCCGGACCTTATTGTGGAGAGATTGAAATGGCGACCCTGCCCTCACAGGTTCTTGGCGTTCCGCAACCGGAATGGATGAGCGATGACCTCACTATGCTCGAGGACATGGCCAACCGTTTCATGGAAGAGGAAATCGCCCCAAACTATGAGCGCTATGAAAGCCAGGAAATCGTCGACCGAGAGGCTTGGGAAAAAGCCGGTTCAGCGGGACTTTTGTGCGCATCTGTACCGCAGGAATATGGCGGCGTCGGCGGCACCTACGCGCACGAGGCAATCATAACAGAAGCCATCGGCCATGTCGGCGTCGACGGCTTCGGCATCGCCTTGCACAACGCAATTGTCGCGCCATACATCCTTCATCACGGTTCGGAGGAACAGAAACAGAAATGGCTGCCAAGGCTTGCAACCGGCGAGTTGATCGGCGCCATTGCGATGACCGAGCCGGGTGCCGGCTCCGACCTGCAGGGTGTGAAAACCACGGCCCGCAAGGATGGCAATCATTATGTCATCAACGGATCAAAGACATTCATCACCAACGGACAGAACGCCAATCTCGTCATTGTCGTCGTCAAAACCGATCCGGCAGCGGGTGCAAAGGGCACATCGCTCATGGTGATCGAGACGGACGAGGTGGACGGTTTCGAACGCGGACGCAATCTCGACAAGATCGGCCTCAAGGCCAATGACACGTCTGAGCTGTTTTTCAACGATGTGCGCATTCCGACGTCCAACCTGCTCGGCACTGAAGAAGGCCAGGGCTTCATCCAGCTGATGACCGAACTGCCGCAGGAACGCCTGCTGATTGCCAATCAGGCGATATCGATGATCGAACGGGCGCTGGCGCTCACTGTCGATTATGTGCGCGAGCGCAAGGCCTTCGGCAAAACGGTGCTCGATTTCCAGAATACCCAATTCAAGCTGGCCGAGCTGAAATCGGAAGCGACCATGGCACGCGTCTTTGTCAATCACTGCGTCGAGCAGCACCTGAAAGGCGAGCTGACACCGACGACCGCGTCCATGGCGAAATACATGCTGACCGACCTGCAGTGCAAGGTGATGGATGAATGCCTGCAGCTGCACGGCGGCTATGGCTACATGAATGAATATCCGATCGCCCGCATGTTCCGCGATGCGCGCGTTCAGCGCATTTATGGCGGAACCAACGAAATCATGAAGCTGCTTATCGCACGGAGCCTTTAGGCGCCTTTAGAGGAGACAACGACATGGCTAAAGCCTTTATTTACGATCATGTGCGCACCCCGCGCGGGCGCGGTAAAAAAGACGGAAGTCTGCACGAGGTGCCTTCCGTGCGTCTCGGTGCGAAGGTTCTGGAAGCCATTCGGGACCGCAGCGAACTGGACACGTCAAACGTCGACGACGTCGTCTTCGGCTGTGTCGATCCGGTGATGGAAGCAGGCGGCGATGTTGCCCGCGCATCGATCTTCGAGGCCGGCTACGCGACGGAAGCACCAGGCATGCAGATCAACCGTTTCTGCGCGTCGGGCCTCGATGCGGTCAATATGGGTGCGGCCAAAATCGGCCAGGGCGCCGACGACATCGTGATCACGGGTGGCGTCGAATCGATGTCGCGTGTGGGTCTCGGCATGTCCGGCGGCGCCTGGTTCATGGACCCGTCGGTCAATATGCCGTCCTATTTCATGCCGCAGGGCGTGTCGGCGGACCTGATCGCCACCAAATACGGCTTTTCGCGCGATGACGTCGATGCCTATGCGGTGGAAAGCCAGAAACGGGCGGCCCATGCATGGGAAAGCGGCTACTTCAAGAACTCGGTCGTTTCGATCAATGACCAGAATGGCCTGACCATTCTCGACCACGATGAGCACATGCGTCCCGGTACGGACATGCAGAGCCTCGCGTCGCTCAACGCATCCTTCGGCATGATCGGCGAGATGGGCGGCTTCAACGCTGTCGCCATACAGGCGCATCCCGACGTGGAGATCGTCAACCACGTGCACCACGCCGGCAATTCGTCCGGTATCGTCGACGGTGCCGCAGCCGTGCTGATGGGATCAGCCGAAGGCGGCAAGAAGATGGGCCTTGCGCCGCGGGCGAAGATCCGTGCCTTTTCCAATATCGGCTCCGACCCGGCGCTGATGCTGACCGGCCCGGTCGACGTGACGCGCAAGCTGCTCGACCGCGCCGGCATGACGCTCGACGATATCGATCTGTTCGAGCTGAACGAGGCCTTCGCTTCCGTCGTGCTTCGCTACATGCAGGCGCTGGAAATTCCGCATGACAAGATCAACGTCAATGGCGGTGCCATTGCCATGGGTCATCCGCTCGGTGCGACCGGCGCGATGATCCTCGGCACAGTACTTGACGAACTCGAACGCCGCGATCTTAACACGGCGCTGGTGACATTGTGCATTGGCGCGGGCATGGGCACCGCAACCATCATCGAACGCGTATAGGACCGGGGAGAGCACCAGATGAGCTACAAGAATTTCACGCTGGAAACAGATGCTGACGGTATCGCCCTTGTCACCTGGGACATGCCGGAAAAATCCATGAATGTCTTCACCGAAGAGGTGATGAGCGAACTCGACGCGATCGTTGACGCGATCGTTGCAGACGATGGCATCAAGGGTGCGGTGGTTACGTCCGGAAAATCGACCTTTTCCGGCGGCGCCGACCTCACCATGCTGAAATCGATGTTCGAACGCATCCATGAGGAGAAAGCCAATAACCCAGAGGGCGCGGCCAAGATTCTGTTCGAACAGGTCGGGCGCATGACCGGTCTCTTCCGCAAGCTCGAGACCTGCGGCAAGCCTTGGGTTTCGGCCATTAACGGCGTTTGCATGGGTGGAGCGTTCGAACTGTCGCTTTCGTGCCATGGCCGCGTCGTCGCAGACAGCAAGTCGGTCAAGATGGGCCTGCCCGAAGTCAAGGTCGGCATTTTCCCGGGCGCCGGCGGTACACAGCGCGTGCCGCGACTGACCAATCAGCAGGATGCGCTGGTGATGATGACCACCGGTCAGAATCTCAGCCCCAAGAAGGCAAAGTCGCTCGGCCTCGTGACCGAAGTCGTGGAGCCGGACAAGCTGATCGGATCCGCAAAGCAGATGATCAAGGACGGATTGAAGCCGGTCCAGCCTTGGGATGAAAAGGGCTTCAAGCTCCCCGGCGGCCAGGTGTGGAGCCCGCAGGGCGCGCAGCTGTGGCCCGCCGTATCGGCCAATCTGCGCAAACAGAGCTACGGCAATTATCCGTCAGCCTACGCCATCATCAAATGCGTGTTCGAGGGGCTTCAGGTTCCGTTCGACACGGGTCTTCGCATCGAGCAGCGCTACTTCACCGAAATCCTGCAGACACCCGAAGCCTATGCGATGGTGCGGTCGCTGTTTGTGTCGCTGCAGGACCTCAACAAGGGCGCGCGTCGCCCGACCGGGGTTGAAAAAACCAAGTTCACCAAGGTCGGTGTCGTCGGAGCCGGTTTCATGGGTGCAGGTATTGCCTATTCGACCGCCAAGGCGGGCATTCCCGTGGTTCTGATCGACCGCGACCAGGATGCTGCCGACAAGGGCAAGGCCCATTCCGAGGACCTCGTTGCGCAAGCGGTCAAGAAGAACCGCATGACTCAGGAACAGGCGGACAAGCTCCTGTCGCTGATCACGCCAACTGCCGACTACGGTGCGCTCGACGGTGCCGAACTTGTCATCGAAGCGGTGTTCGAGGACAGGGGCATCAAGAAAACGGTGACGGAATCGGCCGAGGCCGTGCTGGCACCGGGTTCCGTATTCGCGTCCAACACATCCACTCTGCCGATCACCGGCCTTGCGGAAAACTCGAAAAGTCCCGAAGATTTCATCGGCATCCACTTCTTCTCGCCGGTCGACAGAATGATGCTTGTCGAGATCATCATGGGCGAACAGACGGGCGACAATGCGCTGGCGGTTGCACTCGATTATGTGCAGGCGATCAATAAGACACCGATCGTCGTCAACGACACACGCGGCTTCTATGTCAACCGCTGCGTCATGCGTTACATGACCGAAGCCTACAACATGATCGACGAAGGCATTCCGGCGGTGATGATCGAAAATATCGCCAAGATGGCGGGTATGCCCGTGGGTCCGCTGGCGCTCAACGACGAGGTTGCCATCGACCTTTCACAGAAGGTCAATCGCGCCACCATCGCCGATCTCGGCGAAGATGCAGTAGACCCGCGTCACGTCAAACTCATCGACACCATGGTGGATGATCACGGGCGTCTTGGCCGCAAGAACGGCAAGGGCTTTTACGACTATCCGGCAAAGCCGACCAAGAAACATCTGTGGCCAGGCCTGAAGGATCTGTATCCGCAGCTGGATCCGGATCAGGTAAGTGTCAGCGAAGTCAAGAACCGCTTTCTTACGACTGTTGCACTTGAGGCGGCGCGCACCATGGAAGAAGGCATCGTGACCGATCCGCGAGAAGCCGATGTGGGTTCCATCCTGGGCTTCGGTTTCGCCCCCTACACAGGCGGAGCGCTGTCCTACATCGACGGCATGGGTGCGAAAGCCTTTGTCGAAATGTGCGACGGGCTGGCTCAAAAGCACGGTGCCCATTTCAAGCCGACGCCGCTGCTCAAAGAGATGGCGGCGAACGGCGAGAGCTTCTACAGCCGCTTCGGTGAAGGCGCGGGGCTTGGGCAAGCCGCCTGAACCTGCAAACCCGCAACAGACTGAA
Source organism: Hyphomicrobiales bacterium (assembly GCA_024244645.1). GTDB lineage: Bacteria > Pseudomonadota > Alphaproteobacteria > Rhizobiales > Rhizobiaceae > Hoeflea_A. The sequence continues at coordinate 207 of JAAEOH010000432.1, read as the reverse complement.
AAGACGGGCCTTCTGGCCCGTTTTTTTATGAAATCTGCCCTCTGGTCTTGTCGGCGCATATTCGGGTTCTAGAGCTGGTCACATTTTCTTTGAATCAAGAGGATTCCCTTTTCGGTTGATTTATGATTCAAGAAGGCTGCTGGGATGAGGAGGCCAGCATGTATGACCAAGCCCTATTCCAACGATCTTCGAGAACGCGCAGTTGCG
>JAAEOH010000431.1 GCA_024244645.1 Hyphomicrobiales bacterium | reverse complement strand
GTGCTCGTCGCTGACCGGAATACCGCTCCGGACCACGCCGATGACCTTGTTTTCGTGCTGCGAAAAGCACTCCAGGCTGTCCAGGGGGTTGCTGTCGACGATCACGAGGTCCGCAAAAGCGCCGGCGGCAATCTGGCCGACCCTTCCTTCCATGCGGATGACTCGTGCGTTGTTCACGGTTGCGTGGCGCAGTGCTTCAGCGGCACCGCAGACTTTCTGGTGAATGAGCAGGCCGTCGCCCTGATAACTCTTCGGCGACCAGCACAGGTCGGTTCCGTATCCCACATTGATACCATGTTTCAGAGCAACCTCGAGCGAGGTCAGCCCGTGAGACAGGACCTCTGCATTCTTTTCTGCATTCTCCTCTGACCAGCCAAAGCTCATGCCGTATTTTGCATCGGCTTCATAGGTGATGAGCGTGGGCACCAGATGGGCGCCCTTGTCGCGCATCAGTTTTGCCCTGTCTTCCTGCAGGAAATTGCCATGTTCGATCGAGCGAACGCCCTGCCCGACGGCCCGCCTGATACCGATGTCGCTGTAAACATGGGCCATGACATAGCGTCC
>JAAEOH010000430.1 GCA_024244645.1 Hyphomicrobiales bacterium | reverse complement strand
GCACCAGTTTTCTAAATCATTTCAAGCATTTGTCGGCAGGAACGCGTAGTCAATGCGCCGTTCCCGTTCTGGATTCCCGATGGTGGGACATCTAATCCCCACTATCGACGAATAATTCTGCAGGCCAATTTCCAGCGCGTGTCTGACGTCAGCGCCTGTAGGACAGATTGCAGGTTTGCACTGAGGAGGGTTTCTGGTTCATCGTAGCCGCGAGGAGCGAAGATGGGACAGTGATCAAAGTGATTGCAGCCGCAAGCGAACATCTGATCGAATTCATGGCAAAGCCCCATTTAAAACAGAGAATTTGGGCAGCAGGACATCTTGCGGTTCATGTTCTTCAATCATAATCAGATTCAGGAACACGCCCATCCAGATAAGCCTGTGCTTCCACGCTTCCCGGTTCCAGAAAAAACTCCCTGGCCGGTTTATGCGCCATCACCCTGCCCGAATGGATAAAAAGGATGTCGTTGGCTATGCGTTTGGCTTGTTTGATATCGTGGGTGACGAATACCACCTTGGTTCCCTTTCGCGCCGCATCAATTGCCATTGTTTCAACTATGTCAGTTGAAGCAGGATCAAGACTGGCTGTCGGTTCGTCGAGCAGCAGGGCACGCGGCTCAACAACAAGGGCGCGTGCCATGGCCAGCCGCTGTTGTTCACCCCCCGAAAGCCGGTAGGCCGGGGATTGTGCCTGGCCTTGAAGTCTGGCTGCTCTCAAAGCGCCATTCACTTTGTCGGCCAGAGTTGAAGCCGGCCAACCTTGCCTCCGCAAAACAAAGGCGATGTTTGCGTATGCGCTGCGCCGTAGCATTACCGGGTGCTGGAATACCATCGACAGAGGCGGTCTCGGATCCGTTCCTTCGTCGGCCATGCCGAAGATATACCCGCTTGTTGGTTTCAACAACCCGGAAAGCAGTCTCAAAAAGAGGCTTTTACCGGCGCCGTTCGGTCCCATCACAACCGTCATGCCTGAATTGCTGAACGTGCAATTAATGTTGTGAATCAATTGCCTGTTTCCGACAGTTAGGCAGACATTGTGAAACCGGGCACCAAGCCGGTCATTTGCCACTTCAGACGTTGATCCGGCCCGCTCAAGCATGCGCTTCATTCCTGGCCAGTGAACGCACAGCCATCACGGTTGTATTAATGGCTACGGAAATAGCGATAAGGATGATGCCAAGGGCAAGGGCGAGGGAAAGAGTCCCCTTCGAGGTTTCAAGCGCAATTGCTGTCGTCATGATACGGGTTACATGATTGATATTGCCGCCCACAATCATGACCGCGCCGACTTCCGATATCGCCCGACCAAATCCTGCAAGCCCGACTGTCGTTAGTCCGAAGCGCGCTTCCCACAGCAACGTTCTGATCTTTTCAAACGGTGAAAGGCTAAGCGAGCGAAAAAATTCGTCAAAACCGCGGTGCACCTCTTCCAAAACCTGCAAACTCAAGGCAGCTACGAGCGGTGTGATCAAGATGATTTGCGCGACGATCATTGCAAATGGCGTGTAGAGCAACCCAAGCACACCCAGAGGACCAGATCGGGACAACAACAGGTAAACGATCAGGCCAACGACAACGGGGGGCAGGCCCATCAGGGCATTGAGGAGAACGATGACAATGCGATTGCCGGGAAACCGATAAACGCAGATGGTCGCGGCGAGAAGAATACCCAGCACGCACGAGACGGCCACCGCGATCAGCGAAACCTTCAATGACAAACCGACAATCTCCAGCAATGCGCTGTCAAATGACGCCAGCAAGCTGAAAGCTATCCCAAAGGCATTGCCGAGTTCCAACAACGTTCCACCTATTTGCCGAGGCTCCAAAATTGCCCGTATCTGCCAGGCACGCTACAGCAATATTATCATGTAGGCGGCATTTCAACAGGTAGCATTGATGGCAGGGAAACAAGCGCCTGACGAAAGTCGGCGGGGCCGCAACACCGGGGAGCCGGACCTACCGGGCTTTCTGAAACCGACAAACATGTTCATCAGCATTGCAAACCGGGAAAACAAAAACATGACGGCAACCGATCCGCAAATGGCGTTCTTGTTCGTCGCGACGCGCCATAGCGCTTGTGTCTCCAACGCTGTCAGGAAGGTCAAAATCTCCGGGGAGTTCGTCAATCACATGGTGGCACGACAGGCCGGTACTGTGCGCCGGTAACCGGCTGACGGAAATATCGCCGATGAATCCTGCTGATTCCCGTCAAAAGGCACCGCCTAATTCTTTTCGAGAGATTTGGCAAAGGCGGCGATGTTCTTGACATCTGTTAGGGTAATTAGAACGGGCTCCGCGTTGTAGGGCAGATCATCGAGCTTCTTTATTCCTTCCACCTTGACAGCCGCCGGATGGGGAGGACGGACAAAAAATGTGTCGAAACGTTCCTGATAATCTTCCAGCGCATTTACTATCAGCTGAAAGGACGGTGTTGAGTAAATGCCGCCGTCCGGATTGAAATCGCCGACAACGTGACAGCGGCTGCAGTGCTTCTCAGCCGATGATTTTCCGTCTTCAATCGACTGCGCAGAAATCGGCCCCGCCGCAAACAGCAACGGCATCAGCAAATACAAAACTCGGCATGGTTTCATTTTTCCCTCTCCGGATACCGGTTGCTGAAATCCGCGATATCTGCAACCTGATCGACATGAAATAACGGGTGGCCGGCTGCCTGGACCCTCCCCTGAACAGCCACCGCGATTACATTATTGCCTCTGGTGCCAGGTCAGGATCGCTTTACGGGAGTCCCGTACCCCAACCTTATCAAACCGACACGATTTGCACCCTCCATCAGTATCGGACCGCATGACCCGATATGTACTGAATTTTCTCCAACGGCGGTTCAGATTCGTTTCGCACCTGGTGGACCATCGCCCCGAAGGTACCGGAAACAAAGACCGCAGACATGATCAGAATCCTCCTTTGGTGCAGTTGATTTAGAAAATAAGTTGACCCATACTCGCCCGACCGACTTGAATTAGCTGCCACGCTGTTGAAAGGAAAGCTAATGCAAGCTTTTGAAAACACAGCGAGTCCTGCCTCCGAAAACTTTGCCGGCGAAGAATTGGTAAGTGAAGAGGACAGACTGCGTGCGCAGATTTACCGGCTGATAGCCGTTTTTCTATCCTGCCCGCCGACACAAAAAAACTTGAAAAAGGTATCCGGCATCAAGGGTGATGACGGGGAATTTGGCCGGGCATTGAATAGTTTTGCCAAGATTGCCGGAAATACAAACGAGAAAGCGGTCGATACGGAATTTCACGACCTGTTTATCGGCGTAACGCGCGGCGAATTGCTGCCTTTCGGGTCCTATTATCAGACCGGATTCCTTCATGAGAAACCGCTCGCGAGATTGCGCACTGACATGGCTGAGATGGGAATCGAACGGGTTGAGGGATTGAAGGAACCGGAAGACCACATCGCTTCCGTACTCGAAATCATGGCCGGGCTGATAGAGGGAACCTATGATCGTCGGGCATCTCTGGCAGAGCAAAAGGTATTTTTTGACCGGCATGTGAATTCCTGGGCTTCCCAATTCTTCACGGATTTGGAGAACGCAGGAAATTCGGTGTTGTATTCACCCCTGGGTTCCGTCGGCCGCCTGTTCATGGATATCGAGAGGGAAGCATTTGATATGAGCTGAATGCCATTTTTGGCGGGCAGTTTATATTTTTGGATCGGTTTGAAACATCGCAAAGGGAGGAAATTTGCAATGCCAGACAAACCAACGACCGACCGTCGTTCGTTTTTGAAGCTAGCCGGTATGAGCACAGCCGGAGCGGTCACGGTCGCCGCTGGCACAGTTGCCGCGGACGCCAGGGAATCACTGCAAAAAGAGGAATCTGGATATTCTGAAACGGAACACGTGAAGAAGGTCTATGAGCTGGCAAGATTCTAGTCCGCCAATTCAGACTTCACGCACAACAGATTTCAGAAAATCCGGAACTTGGTGCCCGAGGGCGCAGGGCGCCAATATTTGAGGAGAAAGTTCATGTTGAGGAAGAAGATAGGCGCGGTTGCGAATGGCCCCCGACTGTCAACTGCCTTTGAAGAAGTTGCAGAAGGCACGATTAGCAGAAGGACATTCCTGAAACGATCAGGCCTGGTTGCGGGTGCGCTCGGCACCGCTGCAACTTTCAGCGCGGGGCGCGTGCAAAAAGCGCAAGCGGCAGATTCTGACTCAAAAGTTGAACTTATCAAATCGATCTGCACCAACTGTTCAGTTGGCTGCACGGTTATGGCGGAAGTGCAAAACGGTGTCTGGATAGGCCAGGAGCCCGGTTTTGACTCACCGTTCAATCTCGGTGCCCATTGTGCCAAGGGCGCCGCAGCCCGTGAGGCCGCGCACGGAGAACGCAGGTTGAAGTATCCAACCAAGCTTGTCGATGGAAAATGGAAGCGTATTAGCTGGGAGGAAGCCATCAATGAAATTGGCGACAAGTTGCAGGATATAAAGAAAACCTCCGGTCCCGACTCGGTGTACTGGCTCGGTTCAGCCAAACACAACAACGAACAGGCCTACCTGTTCCGCAAATTCTATGCGTTCTGGGGTTCCAACAATGGTGACCATCAGGCTCGCATATGTCACTCAACCACCGTTGCGGGTGTCGCCAACACCTGGGGCTACGGGGCGATGACCAATTCCTACAACGACATTCACAAATCCAAATGCATGATTTTGTTTGGGTCGAATCCCTCCGAAGCCCATCCCGTCGCCATGCAGCATTTGATGAAAGCCAAGGAATCCAACAATGCGCCGTTGATTGTTTGTGATCCGCGCTTTACCCGCACGGCCGCCAAGGCAACCGAACACGTGCAGATGCGCCCCGGCACGGATGTGGCTCTTGTGTGGGGTATCTTGTGGCACATTTTCGAAAATGGCTGGGAAGACAAGGAATACATTCGCCAGCGCGTCTGGGGCCTTAACTACATCCGGGAAGAGGTGGCCAAGTGGACACCGGAGGAAACCGAGAAAGTTACCGGCGTACCGGGCGGCCAACTGAAACGGGTCGCCCGTACTCTGGCGAACAACCGCCCCGGCACTTTGATCTGGTGCATGGGTGGCACCCAGCATACAACGGGTAACAACAATACCCGTGCATATTGCATCCTGCAGCTCGCGCTGGGCAACATCGGCAAAACCGGCGGCGGCGCCAACATTTTCCGCGGCCATGACAACGTGCAAGGTGCCACGGATTTCTGCGTATTGTCGCATTCACTGCCTGGTTACTACGGTCTCAAGAAGGGATCCTGGCAGCACTGGGCTCGCGTCTGGGACGTGGACTATGACTATCTGAAAGGCAATTTTGCCTCGGAAAAACTCATGCAGTCCAAGGGCATTCCGGTGTCGCGCTGGATTGACGGCGTTCTGGAGGACAAGGCTAATATCGACCAGCCGGACAATGTTCGCGGTATGGTATTTTGGGGCCATGCACCAAACTCGCAAACGCGGGGTGTGGAAATGAAGAAGGCCATGGAGAAACTCGATCTCCTGGTGGTCGTCGATCCATATCCGACCGTTTCAGCGGTGATGCACGACCGCAAGGACGGCGTCTATCTTCTGCCAGCCACAACCCAGTATGAAACCTATGGATCGGTCACTGCCTCAAACCGCTCCTTGCAGTGGCGTGACAAGGTTATCGATCCGGTTTTTGAATCCCTGCCTGATCACACGATCATGTACAAATTCGCCAAGAAATTCGGATTTGAAGACCAGATGTTCAAGCACATAGAGGTCAACGATGACGAGCCGCTGATCGAAGATGTGACCCGTGAGTTCAACAAGGGCATGTGGACCATCGGCTATACCGGCCAGTCGCCGGAACGGCTGAAAGCCCACATGAAGCATCAGCACACCTTTGACAGAACCACGCTACAGGCCAAGGGCGGACCCCTTGATGGCGAGTATTACGGCTTGCCATGGCCCTGTTGGGGTACTGCCGATATCAAGCACCCGGGAACGCCCAACCTTTATGATCCTTCCAAACCGGTGGCAGAAGGCGGGCTGTGTTTCCGCAATCGCTTCGGCCTCAAATCTCCGGATGACTGGGGGGGAGAGAACCTCCTGGCCGACGGATCTTACCCGGTTGATTCGGAAATCAAGGATGGATATCCGGAATTTACCATGGCCATGCTCAAAAAGCTTGGCTGGGACAAGGACCTGACCGACGAGGAACGTACATTCATCGAAGGTCTCGCCGGCGACAAGACCAACTGGAAGGTCGATCTGACCGGTGGCATCCAGCGCGTTGCCATCAAGCACGGTTGCGCGCCGTTCGGCAATGCCAAGGCCCGTACGGTGGTATGGAACTTCCCGGATCCGATACCAGTGCACCGCGAACCGCTATATACCAATCGCCGTGATTTGCTGGACAAATATGCGACCTATGCGGACAAGCAGGCCTACCGCCTGCCGACCCGGTATGCATCCATCCAGGCTAACGACTATTCCAATGACTATCCGATAATTCTGACATCGGGGCGCCTTGTGGAATACGAAGGCGGGGGCGATGAGAGCCGCTCCAATCCATGGCTGGCCGAACTTCAGCAAGATATGTTTGTCGAGATCAACACCTCTGATGCCAATGACATTGGCATCAGGGATAGTGAAATGGTCTGGGTCGAGACCCCCGAAAAGAGCAGGATCAAGGTCAAGGCCATGCTGACGGAACGTGTCGGCCAGGGCGTCGCCTTCCTGCCGTTCCATTTTGGCGGACATTTCCAGGGCAAGGATCTGCGTTCCAAATATCCAACGGGATCGGATCCCTATGTTCTGGGTGAAGCGGCCAACACTGCCATGACATACGGGTATGATTCCGTCACTCAGATGCAGGAGTCAAAAGTGACTCTTTGCAAAATAACCAGAGCGTAGAGGAGACACACAAATGGCTAGAATGAAGTTCCTTTGTGATGCCGAGCGCTGTATTGAATGCAATTCGTGTGTCACTGCTTGTAAGAACGAGCATGAGGTGCCCTGGGGAATCAACCGCAGAAGGGTCGTTACCCTGAATGACGGCGAACCCGGCGAGAGGTCAATCTCGGTGGCCTGCATGCATTGTTCGGATGCGCCCTGCATGGCGGTATGTCCGGTGGATTGTTTCTATCAGACATCAGACGGCATTGTGCTGCACAACAAGGATTTGTGCATTGGTTGTGGCTATTGTTTCTTTGCCTGCCCGTTCGGTGCTCCACAATATCCTCAATCAGGCAATTTCGGCTCACGCGGCAAGATGGACAAATGTACCTTCTGTGCAGGCGGCCCCGAAGAAGACAACTCCGCGGCCGAGTTCAAGAAGTATGGTCGCAACAGAATAGCGGAGGGCAAACTGCCCATTTGCGCTGAAATGTGTTCGACCAAGGCGCTGCTGGCCGGTGACGGGGACATCGTTTCCAACATCTACCGTGAAAGGATCGTCGGCCGCGGGTTCGGTTCCGGCGCCTGGGGCTGGGGCCGCGCCTATCCGGCAGGCACTTCCGGTTGATCCGTCGAGTTATCGGGATACGGCCCACAGAAATTCTGTGGGCCGTATCCGAATTCGCCTACCTGCCGGATCGACTCCGGGCAAGTTGACCCGTCTGTTTCGGCATTTCGAAGGTGTGATGGCAGTCAGTTAAACAGGGGATAAACATGAGTTTGCGAAAACTGTTCGTGGCGCTGTTTTTGCTTGCATTTGCTTTTTGTCCGCTGGCGCTGGCGCAGTCGGTGCGCCCTCCCGATAACGCTGTTAATCAATCGGCCGGGGAAAGAGCGGGGGTCAGCAATACGCTCGGTTCGAATTCACAAAGTGACTACTGGCGCAATTTACGCGGGGGTGTAAGGGGAACTGTTTCCATTCCGGACAAAAATGCCGGCGTCATGGTGCAATCGGAAGGCTGGCACTGGATGCTGGTGCGAAACGGCCCGCTGAAGAAATATGGCGGTTATGCGCTTGGTGGCGTTGTTGCCCTGCTGGTCATATTTTTCCTGCTGAGGGGCAGCATCAAGGTAGAAAGCGGATTGAGCGGCGTCAAAGTGCTGCGGTTTGGAGCGATTGCCAGGTTTGGCCATTGGTTGAATGCAATCGCATTTGTGGCGCTCGCCCTTACCGGTCTCAGCCTGCTGTATGGCAAATCGGTTTTGTTGCCCATTATGGGGCCGCATGCATTTGCAGCGCTCTCTTCTGGCGCCAAGTTTATCCACAATTGGGGAGCGTACCTCTTCATTATCGGAATCATCTGGATTTTCCTGGCCTTCGTGAAAAAGAACCTGCCGGCCAAGGAAGATATCATATGGATCGCTAAAGCCGGAGGCCTGTTGACAAAGGGTGTGCATCCGCCGGCTAGGTTTTTCAATTTCGGCGAAAAATTTGTCTTTTGGAGTGTGGTTCTGTGCGGAACCGGCGTGATCATTACCGGGCTGGCATTGCTATTTCCATTCCAACTGGATTTCATACCCGGCGAGTTGCCGGTTCACAAAATGCAGTTTGCCTCCTTGTGGCACGCCATTTTGGCTCTGTATCTGATTGTTGTCGTCATAGGCCACATCTACATTGGGACCGTTGGCATTGAAGGCTCACTGGATGGCATGAAAACCGGCTATGTTGATAGAAACTGGGCGCGCGAGCATCACAGCCTGTGGCTCGAGCAGTTGGAATCGCATTCAAATCAGAAGAAGGCAGCTGGCGAACTGGCTGAGTGATCTACCAGTGACACCGCGCATGGTAATCTTGATATTGATGTTTTTGCTGTCGGCATTCACAGCCCACAGCGCCGAGAACAAAACATCACCCTTCACGAACAAGACAAATTCTCGGGACCTTGTAGGCCACGGCGGCCCGGTCAAATCGGTAACAGTCAGCGATGATGGCCGGTATGCCCTATCTGGCAGCTTCGACTATTCCGCCATCATTTGGCATCTGACCGAAAAAAGGAGCAAACTGCTCGCGCGCCTGTCGGACCACGATGGAGCGATCAATGCTGCATGCTTTCTACCCGGCAACAAACATGTAATTACCACCGGAGATGATGGCCGGGTTTATGTATGGAGCATAGATAAACTGGCCCTGATTCATCGCTTCAAGGGTCATTCGGCAAAGGTCACGGGACTTGCATGCGCAAAGGATGGCAACCTAGCAGCCACTGCCGGCTGGGATCACACGGTCCGTCTTTGGAACCTTTCGACACTCAAAGCCGGACCGGTTCTGGAGGGACATCGCAAGCCGGTCAATTCGGTGCTTTTGTCGGACGACGGAAACCGGGTTTACTCCTCCGCACCGGATGGAATTATCAACCAGTGGGATGCGCGATCCGGCAGGTTGATCCGCCCGGTCCATCGCCATGGGTGGGGTATTAATGTCTTGCGTTGGATGCCGGACGGAAAACACATCCTTTTCGGTGCGGTCAACGGGGATGTCATGGTATTCGACCCTGAATCCGGAAATATTATCAAGGTGCTAATCCCCCATAAGCGGCCGGTTCTGGCACTGGCGGTTTCCAGAAAGGGCGATTGGATCGCTTCCGGAGGCGGCGATGGAGTGATCCGTGTCTGGCGGACTTCAGACTGGTCCATCGTTGAGGAGCGAGATACCTCTCTGGGGCCCGTATGGGCTTTGGATTTTTCCGCCGATGGTCGCTCGATACTTTACGGCGGCCTTGATGACTATGTCGTATCCTGGACGGTGCAGCCGAGGGATGTGAGGTCCGAAAAACTGGGTGATTTTCCCCGTCGATTCCAACAATACTCCAAAATGTCGGTGGGCGAGCAGCAGTTTTACCGCAAGTGCAGCGTTTGCCACGCACTGGGGCCGGATGACGCCAATCGTGCGGGGCCCACGCTGTACAAGATATTCGGCCGCCGCGCGGGCACCGTAAAAGGCTATCGCTATTCCAAAGGCCTGAAAGTTTCCGATATCATCTGGGACGAAAATACCATTGATCAGCTGTTTGCCCTGGGACCGCAGTATGCTACGCCCGGGTCAAAAATGCCGCTCCAGAAAATCGCCGAGCGTGAGAAGCGGACAGCACTGGTAGAATTCCTGAAGGACAATACAAAAGAAACAACCGGAGATATGAAATGAGTGGCGAAAACTTCAACATGTCCATGCGCAAATTCCTGAAGCAAGTGGGAGTGACATCGCAGCAGAAACTCGAAAAAGCTGCAGCCGAAATGCCCGGGGGCGTTACATCCATGAAAGCAAAAATGGTACTGAGCATTGAGGGTACGGACCTGACTCATGTGGTCGAGGGCACCATTGAACTTGACGATTGATGCCGCAACGGATGAACCGGCCCTGCCTCCTGTGCTCAATGGGGTTTGTGTAGAAGAACCATTTGAGACAGCAAAAGACAGGGCACGCCAGCGAAAAACCGAGGCAGGAGATCTGTTTTGGTCAAGGGATGAGCATGTCGCGAATCTTGCCATCGTTCTGGCACCGGAAGTCGATCGCTCCCGTGCAGCAGAAATGGTGCCATTGTCCATGGTGGCGCTTTGCGATTGCCTGGCGGTACTGCTGCCCCCGCAAGTTGCCGTGCAGACCCGCGAGTGCGGAAAGATTACAGTCAATGTTGGCGAAATCGGAGACGTTCGGGCGGCGATTTCGAAATCCCGAGACGAGGTCACACCCCCGGATTGGATGGTATTGGGGATAACTTTGTGTTTGAGCCGAAAGGAGACCGACCCGGAACCGGGATTTCAGCCTGACCTGACAAGCCTTGATGAGGAAGGCTGCAATGACTGTAGCTGTAACAGGTTCATCGAAACCTATGCGCGTCATTTCCTTTCTTGGCTCGCCATATGGGAAGATGAAGGATTCAGGCCTGTCGAACGCGCCTGGAAATTCAAGGCCGAGGATGAAATGGATCCCGATATGAATCGGATTTTGCGGGAACTGGTAACTTTCGAGAGTGCCGTTTGAAATGCAAAAACTGTTGAGAACGCTGCGGTTTGACAGTTCGGATGTCAGTGTATTTGGTGTGGCGGCTGCCGAGCGGGAGTGTGCCGTTTCGTGTGCATTTCAGTTCTGCGACCTGCAATGGGAAGAGCTTGACGGTAAGACGCGCCAAGCCTTCAACAACGGGTTTCTCGGTCTGGCCTCGTTTGGGTATTCAACATTTGCAAGTGTATGCGAAATTTCCGATTCAGCCCTCGCAGAAACAGAGATGGTTTTTGCCAGATACATTCTGGAGAATTTTGCGGCGCCGGACTTTCAGTCTTCGCTTGATGCAGCCAGGGAGGAAATTGGCTACGCCTTGCAACTTTGCCAGGACGTGCCCGAAAATACGGTTTTTGCGGTCAGACGCGAATTCTCCATGGATGGCCGGATAAAGGAATCCTTTCACACTATCGAAGTGGAGGAAAACGGCCGTGCAGGGGGCAGTGTCTGGACCGAAATCGACGACAAACAGGGCGATTGATTGAACGAGCCTGCATTTGTTAATGGCGGGTGGGGTCGTCGTCATCCGGATCAAGGTCTTTGGCAGTCAGGGTTTTTGGAACCGTGCCAAAAGCCATCGGGTCTGTTTCCGACCCCGTCATCGCGGCCACCCGGCAGTTTTCACACATTTTCAGCATGTCCAATTGTGCGCTGGTCCGAAACATCGCGTTTTTTCCGGCAAGTACCGCGATTACCTTTTCGATTGCCGACTTTGAGCCAAACGGTTTCCCGCATTGGATGCAGTCCAGCGGCTCCTCGAAATTAAGGATTGAGGCAGACAGTGCGGAATTATTGAAGTTGTATCGGGATTCGAGGCTTATTGCTTTTTCCGGACAGGTTGCCTGGCACAGGGTGCATTGGACGCATGCCGCTTCTGTAAACGATATCTGCGGGCGCGCGCCATTGTCAGACAGCGCGTTGGCCGGGCAGGCGCCGACACAGGCCAAACACAAGGTACAGCGCTCCGTGTCGATTGTGATACGTCCGTATGGAGCCCCCATCGGAAGATCGAGAACCTCTTGGGCCGCAGGCGCGACTGCATTCAGGTTGGCCAATGCCAAACGGGCGGTTTCCCGCTTGCTTCTACTTGCGGTAAAATTGTTTGACGCCTGAGTTCCGGTTCCGGTAAAATCGCGGAATTTGGAAAGCGCCTGCGAGACCGTGTCCGGATCATCATCGACAATCAACTCCACCCGCATGGAAGCGTCGAATTCCATCGCCTTCAGGAATTCATTGGTCAGCCCAACCTGGGAAGTGAGGACATCGAGTTCATCGCGCTTCTTCAGGGGCGCAAGCAAAACCACGGATTGAACGCCGGCCGTGAAAAACGCGCTTAGCACTTCGTGGCCAAGGTGGGTAATGGAATGGACACCGAACGGTAACACATTTGGAGCAAGTCCATCTCCAAATCTCGCCAGCGCTGAAATGACTGCACCACCCAGGTTCTCCTCGTGCACCAGGAGCAAGGGAAATCTGCCGTCGGCGTTCAGATAGGTTGAAACAAGCGTTTGACACCGCCCAACAACGTCCAGCCTCCCCGGGTAGGTATAGGAGACGGCACCGGTAGGACAACCTGCGGCGCAATGTCCGCATCCATCGCAAATCTTGTGATCGATCCGAACTCCATCACCATCGGGACTGATGGCTGAACTAGGGCAATTGTCGATGCATTTGCTGCAGGCGGTAATGCCGTTTCGAGAATGAGCGCATATGTCCTGGTCGTAGGAAACGAATATCGGTTTTTCAAATTCGCCCACCAGCCCGACAATGTCGTACATTGCCTGCGAAATATTTGCCGGATATCCCGGTTCAACACAGACATAGCCATCGCGGCCATGACTTGTCGCAATCAGGGGACCATTACCGGACAGGTCGAAAAACAAGTCGCATGAGAGCTCGACACCGTTCTGTTCCGGCTGGAACTTCAACTCGGACCTGGAAGAAGGCCTGAGGGCAGCGTGGCCATCGATGGTCACCTCGAATTCTCCCAGCACACCCGAGAGCTTTCCAATATTGCCTTTCATGACCGGAAACCGGGTGTTGGCTGGCACAATGACACCGTCAACATCCGTAAGGATCAGCGTAACGTTAAGCCGGTTGGAGAGTTTTTGCGCGACATCCAGCGCCTGTTGCCCGCCGCCATAGACAAAACAGTCACCCTTCGACACGATCGGAACCAGTCCCGTGGGAACCGTTTCATATAGGCTTTCGGCAATGAGTGCCGAAATCTTGGCACCTGCCTTGCTGCCTTGTTCACTCCATCCCGCCTTTTCACGGATGTTCACAAACGAGATGTCGTTTTCACCGCGCCCGCTCGCCACCTCGCGGAACAGGGGCGCTTCCTGTGTGCAGGCGACGGTCGCCCTCCGGCCTTTGTTCCCGGCAATGATTTTTCGGAATTCGGCCAGCTGTGAGCGACACAGGTTGTTGTATATTTCGGGTGTCCTGTCCAGCCCCAGATCCTGTCCAAGCTTCTTCGCGTCAATGGAAACCGTGTTTTCACAACTGCACACAAATAACTGACAATTAAACGGTTTTTCGTTTGTTCTTCGATTCGTCAATGCCCGGTTCCGTTGCTTAACCTGTCAATACAAGTATAGTAAATTGTCGTGGGAAAATGCCAGTGATTTTTCCGAACCGGAGCCGTTGGGAATGCCAGGTGAAATTGCAAACAGGGTCGAAACAATCCCGCTTTGCGTCGTGATCATGCGGAAACCCATTGATTCGCCATGGTCGGAATATGTTTGGGATCCGGTTGACGTCATGCTTGATCCTCCCGCCGGAATTCATGGCAAAATCCGGGAAGGAAATGGGGAGCAAACGTACTTTTTCCTGGAATGCGATCCACTGGAACTTCATCGCAAGGATGCACCGGCCTACCGCGAAAACCTGCTGCAAAAGGGAGACGGTTTGTTATGGATTGTGCTTGGTGAGGTGGGCGATGATAATGAAACGCTGCCCTATTACATACAGCTTGTGACAGCCTCGCCCTTTGAAGCACAGGACTATCTCGATTCCGGCGAACTAATCGTCGGGACGGTCAAGATGCCGAAATCGTTACGCACCTTTCTGGAAAATTATGTGCAGCTCTGCCCGGCAGAAGAAGAGTTCATCAAGCGAAAACAGAAGAATAAATATCGCGATGTCCACAATTTTGGCCAGCAACCCCTGCACGAAATCCGTCAACTGAAAAGCAAAAGGCAGTAGCGCATGGCCGACAATGAAAAAGGGTTTGCGTCCCGTTGGTCAGAGAGGAAGCTGCTCGTGCAGCAGGGAAAAAACACCGGGGACGAAGTCAAGGCCGCCAACCTGACAGAGCTGGATGAAAACGACAATAGCGCAGTCAGTGATCCGCAGGCAAAAGATCAACTGACCGAGGCCGATTTCGAAGATGTCGATTTCGACGCGTTGGATAACGCGTCGGACTACACCCGGTTTCTCAAGACGAATGTCCCGGCTGCAATACAGAAGAAGGCATTGCGGAAATTGTGGACATCAGATTCCGTTTTTGAAGTGCTGGACGGAATGAATGATTACGATGAGGATTTTACGGGGGATGGCCTGGCGGGCCGGGTATTCAGAACAGCCCATGAGATAGGACGCGGATTTCTGGCCGGACACGACGATGAGGAGGCCGGTCAACCACCCTCGACTGAGATCACCGAATTGGACAAGGAACATGAGGATTCCGGACGCGTCGATGCAGAAGAAGATGGCGATACCGGTGAAATTGAAAAGAAGGACCTGGCCTGACGGTCCACAACCAATCGGTCAAGGCTGATTTTGTCAGCTTCGCAATCTGACGACACCAGAAACCGGTGAAACCGCTTTTGCGATGCCGGATATCGATTGTGTGGCGTCAGCAGTGCGGGCACCGTTGGACAGCTGTAACGAAAGAGAAAGCACCGCACGCTATCCGGGCGTTTGCCTGTTTCCGTTGTTGGCCGGACGCTGAACCACTATAGCTTAACTGTACACAATCGCCGACGATTTGCTCGCACCTTTGGGTGTACGCCCTTTTCGTTGAACTCAAAAACCAAAGAGGTCAGAAAGCCGAAATTTTGTGAGCGTGCCGAACACGTGCCCACACAAAGCAGTTTGAGGGGTGCTCCGGGGGTGGGTTTTGTCGGTTGTGTTGGCCTATGCAGCAGACGCAAAAAAGTCTTCTGTCTGACGTCAGCGCCTGTGGGACGGATAGCAGGCTTGCACGCACATGGCAGACTGAGGAGGTCTTTGTTTATGGAAACCAATTCTCAAATGAGCAATTAGTGGACCAGGAATGGGTCCTTCCATTTGATGTTGGACGGTTTCGCGTTGCGCGGTCCATGGATCTTTGTTAGCTGCTTCGCTAGGACGCGAACGATAGATTGAACATCGTTACTTCGTAAGGGCGAATATCTGCTGTTATGACGATATGAACCAGTCTTCTTGCCTCATCAGTATTTGATTTTGGCGGCTTCAGAAGCCTATCCAATCGAACATCGAGTGCAGTGACGAGCTTATCGTCTTCAAGCAGGCAGAAGAATGGATTCTCATTTTCCGCAGGAAATTCGTATTCCCCCAGTTCCTGGGCACTTTGTGGCATTCTGTCTTAGCCACATCCACATGCGATTATCCGCTCGCCTGCTTTTTGGCGTCGGTTCATACGGATTGTGCTCTATCGTGTCGCGTTCGCTGTCATCGGCCATCCATCAAATATAGGTGCTGCCCCTGTCACGTGTCCAGTAAGCCTAAAATATGCAAAACTCGACGGCGTGGATCCGCAGGCCTGGCTCACCGACACGCTGTCCCGCATCGCCGACCACAAGATTACAAAGCTGGATGAGCTCATGCCCTGGTGATACGTTCAGCCATAAGCGTAACAGCGAATCGGTTCGTCAGTCTGGATGGGGATCACCGGATGGTTGCGATAGAAATGATTGGTTTGACTAAGGAAAAAGAATGAAGATCACCGCAGTGGAAACGATTGAGCTTGACGCTTTTTCCAATCTGATTTGGCTCCAGATCCATACCGATGAAGGCCTGACAGGTCTGGGCGAGAGTTTTTTCGGCCCTCGGGCGGTTGCGGGTTACATCCACGAAACGGCAGCACCGCTTCTATTGGGAAGGAACCCGCTACTAATCGATCTTCATTCCCATACGCTACGCAACACCACTGTCGGTTATTCCTCCAGCGGTGCCGAAATGCGCGGTCTTTCCGCAGTCGATATTGCGTTGTGGGATATTTTCGGTCAGGTCATGGAACAACCCATACACCAGATGCTTGGCGGCCTTTCACGGGACCGAATTCGCACCTACAACACCTGTGCCGGCTATCAGTATGTCCGCAAGAAATCCGGACAGTCAACCAGTAACTGGGGCTTGAATGAGGACAACTCGCCGGGCCCCTATGAAGATCTGGATGCTTTCCTGCACAGGGCGGATGAACTGGCCGAGAGCCTGTTGGAACAGGGCATAACCGGCATGAAGATCTGGCCGTTCGATCCCTATGCGGAAGCATCGAACGGCACTTACATTTCCAGCCCCGATCTGGACAAGGCTCTGGAGCCATTCCGGATGATCCGCAAGGCCGTGGGCAATAAAATGGATATCATGGTTGAGTTTCATTCGCTGTGGAACCTGCCAACAGCCAAGCGGATCTTTGCAGCGCTTGAGCCATTCGAGCCTTATTGGTTCGAGGATCCGGTCAAGATGAACAATGCCGATGTCCTGGCCGATCTCGCCGCATCGACACGTGTACCGATAACCGCAAGCGAAACCCTGGCGACACGCTTTGCCTATCGTGAGTTCCTTTCGAAGGGCGCCATCGGCGTTGCCATGCCGGATCTTGGTTGGGTCGGCGGTATTTCGGAAGGAAAGAAAGTGGCAACGATGGCGGAAGCCCATCATGTCCCCGTGGCGCCGCATGACTGCACCGGTCCGGTGGTATTTACCGCATCGGTTCATCTGTCGCTCAACGCACCCAACGCCCTTATCCAGGAATCGGTTCGTGCTCTTTATACCGGCTGGTACAAGGAAGTGGTCACGGAACTTCCGCGAATAAAAGACGGGTATATCTACCCGATGACCGACCCGGGACTGGGAACGCAACTCAAGCCTGATGTTATAAAACGCGCCGACGCGACCGTCATTCGGACCACCTTGGAAGATATGTAGCAGGTGCGGCATCGCCTGCATTCAGTGACAGGCAGCGGTCCTGGCATCCTCAATCGGAGACGGTAATATGAAAATCGCCTTTCATGGTTCCAACGCGCTGACTTTCCGCAAGGAACTGGAGGCTCTGCTTGAGAGAGATCACGCAATTGCCGAATTGCCCTATGTGCTGAACTCCGACCAGCACATTGCCGCTTTTACCGGTGCCGATGTCATTGTCGGGATTGCATTCAGCCATACCATGCCTGCTCCCAGCGGCCTCAAGCTGTATCAGGTGCCGGGCGCTGGAGTGGACGGGATCGACCGGTCTGCGCTTCCTGCATCAGCCGTGCTGTGCAATTGCTTTGGCCATGAAAACGCGATTGCGGAATATGTGTTTTCTGCGCTGCTATCGTTACACGTGCCTCTTGCCGAAGCGGATCGGCGCTTGAGAACGGGGGATTGGAAGTACTGGGCGGGCAGACCGCAAGACCTGCGCACGGAATTGGGCGAGCAGACCATTGGCATCATCGGGTTTGGCCATATCGGCAAGACGCTGGCTGCAAGGGCCAAGGCCTTTTCCATGGCGGTCGCGGTCGCAAACCGCAGCCCGATTGGAGACCAGAAACATGTCGATGCCGCCTATGAGCTCAAAGACCTTCTGGCATTCCTGGGTTCGGTGGATGTGATCGTCAACACACTGCCGCTGACTCCTCAAACCGAAGGACTGATTGGCTCCGAGGCATTTGCCCGGATGCGGCCCGGTGCCATCATCGTCAATGTGGGCCGGGGGCCGGTGATCGACGAAGCGGCACTGTTTGCCTCACTGAGCGAAAAACGCATTGGCGGTGCTGTCATCGACACCTGGTATGTCTATCCCGGCGACGGCGACCTGACACCTCTGCCTTCGCGTTTAGCGTTCCACGAACTCGACAACATCTTGATGACCCCGCATATGTCGGGATGGACCCATGGCACGATTCACCGCCGACAGAAGACAATTGCGGAGAATATCAACCGGATTGCGGCTGGCCTTCAACCCGTGAATCTTGTTGCCTGAATCCTCCGTCATGGGAAAGATTCCAAATGCCTGCAAAAGAAGCTCCAGCATCAGGTGCGGGTTCTTCCGCAGGTTCTGTCGGTACTCGAACTCCTGTCCGTCTTCAAATGATTATGGACCGTTTTCGGTCTGAGCTTGAGGAAGGTCTGGCTCATTTGGGTTGTTATTTTAAGCGGCGGCTTTGCGGTGTTGCAAGCGCCGGGTTTCAAGTGTCTTGCGTTTGATCCTTTCCCTGTTTTTGATGATTGATTGTGCCCGCCCGAAGTATACATCGACCGGCGTGAGGTTGTTCAGGCTCTCGTGATAGCGATGGTGATTGTAATGATCGACGAAGGCCTC
>JAAEOH010000429.1 GCA_024244645.1 Hyphomicrobiales bacterium | reverse complement strand
GTGACTGGCACGGGTTTGAAGAAATGTTCGTAGCCAAATTTGGCCGCCACCTAGGCGGAGCATTTCTGGGATATTGAAGTAATTCTTCCAGCTTTTGAAATGCCCGATCTGCGACAGCATCTCAATGAGTAAAATGGGCTCGAATCAGCCATTTGCGGCACTGCACTCTCCGGAAGGCAGAATTGTTGGCACGAAGGACAGCTGTGCGGACAAAACGACAATCTTGAGCATAGCGGATTGTTCAACTTGCGACATATAATTGTCTTCCGCAAAGTGCCACTTCCGGAAGAACGCCAGACATCGTCCAAAATTTCAAGAATGTCGGCACAATCCCGAAGCGGACATGCTTGCCGCATGCAGATGTGTGGCGCCTTCGACACCTGCAATCTGACCTTCCGACAACTGCCAATGACGAAAAGTCCACATTGCAGATAATTGGTGTCTGCCAACATCCTATCTTTGACTCTCAGCCCTGTGGTCCGCTTATAGGGTCGATGCCGAACCAGCACAGGCTCCGCGAGGACGGTGGCAATTTCGTAGGTTTCTCGGATGTTTGTTCCGGAAGAACAGACGAGCTCAGCGACCATCTCTCAAGGTGACACTGACAGATTCGGTTTCAGGTACCCCAGTGCGAAACAGTATCCGGTGACGACCACGGTCCGTGTGATTTTCGGCCGGTGATGCGGTGGCTGGCCAGTCAGGCCGCGACGGCGGGCTGCGTGACCGGTTTCCAGTTCCAGGGTGTTTGGGCCGTTGGAGCGAATGGTCTATGATCGTCCGCCACGACCTTTGCAAACAGGAACAGGGTTGGGAGACGTAATGGGTTCCGAGGGAATACCGAGTGCTAATGGGAAAACGGCCTTGCGGGTCAAGGCCCTCGAATCTGTTTTGCTGGAAAAGGGACTGATCGAGACCGCGGCCATCGACGAGCTTATCGACATGTTCGAGAACCGGATAGGCCCTTGGAACGGGGCCAAGGTCGTGGCGCGGGCGTGGGCCGACCCCGACTACAAGAAACGGCTGCTGGACGACGGTACCGCGGCGATTGCCGAGATGGGCTTCGAGGTGATCCAGGGCGAGGAAATGGTAGTTGTCGAGAACACTCCCGAGGTTCACAACGTCATCGTCTGCACGTTGTGTTCGTGCTTCCCCTGGGCTGTCATGGGCCTGCCGCCGGTGTGGTACAAGTCGGCGCCCTACCGGGCGCGGGCGGCAAGCGATCCGCGCGGGGTGTTGAAGGAATTCGGCACCGAGATCGGCGACGACGTCGAAGTCCGGGTCTGGGACAGTAACGCCGAACTCCGCTACATGGTTTTGCCCGAGAGGCCTGCGGCAACAGACGGTCTGGACGAGGCGGCCCTGGCCAGACTGGTCACCCGCGACTCGATGATCGGCGTGACCAAGTTGGCGGCGATCTGAGGGAGATGAGAGATGAGGGGCGTACACGATCTGGGTGGCATGACGGGGTTCGGGTCGATCGTCCGAGAGGAGAACGAGCCCGTCTTTCACGACGAATGGGAGAAACACGCGCTGGCGGTGGCCCGCGCGATGATGGGCGGCGGCTATTTCAACCTTGATGAGTTCCGCCATGCCCAGGAGCGGATGGAGCCATCCCATTACCTCGAATCGAGCTACTACGAGCACTGGCTGGAAGGCACCATCACAATGCTGGTGGAGAAGAATGTCATCACGCTGGACGAGATCGAGGCGCAGATGCCTGACCTGGCCGAGGGGCGCGAACCGGCAGGTCCGGTCGGGCGGCAGGGGGAAGGGCCGGTCGTCGATCTGGAACTGGTACGGAGGTTCTACAAGGTCCCCGGTGCGGCGCGCCTCGAACTGGATATCGCGCCTAGGTTCGAGGCCGAAGACCGCGTCCAAGCGCGCCGGATCGAAACGTCGGGGCATACCCGCTCACCTCGCTACATCGCCGGCAAGATCGGCACTGTCGAACGCGACCTCGGCGTCTTTCACTTCCCCGACACCCGCGTCAGCGGCCACGGAGACAAACCGCAGCATACCTATTTCGTGCGCTTCGAAGCTCGCGAGTTGTGGGGCGACGAAGCCCCGGCCAGGGATACATTGATCATCGCCCTCTGGGAGGATTACTTGGATCCGGCCTAATCCAGCCGGTCCGGTTTACGTCGACTTGAGGGTCTTGAAGAACGGGAACCGATGAAGAAACTGTTGAAGGTGCCGAGCCTGGCCGTGCCCGAGCAGCAGGCCGGTGCGGCTTTGCCGGGCGATGCCAAGGAGCCGGTCTTCGCCGAACCGTGGCAGGCGCACGCCTTCGCCGTGATCATGTCGCTCTACCGGGACGGCCACTATACCTGGGCGGAATGGGACGACTATCTCGGCTACCACATCCAGGCGCCGGGACATTTCGGCGGAACCGACGTGAACGCAGGGGCGATTCGGAACGCCGCGGCCGAACCGGAGCCGAGGGGGGCCAACTACAGCCCCTTCCTGGCGGATTGCCAGAAAGACGGTTCCCGTTTCTATCACCTGTGGCTAGCCGCCGCCGAACATCTGCTGGACGCCACGGACCTGGTTCCCGAGGCCGAACTCGAGGCGCGCATCGCCGCCTTCGAGAAAGCCGAGCGCCAGGGGCCGCGGTTCGCCGCCGGCCTGCGTGTCCGCGTCCGCGACATCAAGCGCGAGGGCCACACCCACCTGCCACTCTACCTGTGCGGCCGGACGGGCGTCATCGAGCGGGATCAAGGCCTGTTCGTGTTCCCCGATGCCGCAGGGCACGGACACGATCACAGCCACGGCGACGACGCCCTACAGCACGTCTATTGCGTGCGCTTCTCGGCATCCGATATCTGGGGCGCGGAGGCGAGCGGAACACACGCCTTGAACTTCAACCTCTGGGACTATCAGCTGGAACCGGCGGGGGACGATTCATGAGCGAGCGAGCGCTTCCGGGCGAACTCGAGCGGCTGCTGGCGGACGACGACGGCCGGTTCTATGCCGACGAAGCCGCGGCGCGTGCCATCGCCATCGTCGTCAAGCTGTTCGAACAGGAACACTATTCCTGGCCCGAATGGGTCGACAAGTTCGCCGCCGAGATCGATGCGCCTGGATACTTCCGCAATTCACCCGACCAAGCAAAGGCGGCCGAGGCCGCGCTCAGTGGCGAGGCTCGGAGCATCCACCGCAATTACGCTGAACGCTGGCTTGCGGCCTGCGAGAAGCTGCTGCTCGAAAAAGGGCTGGTGACACGCGGCGAACTCGACGAGGCTTTCGCGGCGTTGGCCACCGAAAGAAGCGCCGGCGCGGGCTTCGCCATCGACGACCGGGTCGTCGTGCGCGATGTCCAGCCGGACGACGCCGACCACCTGCCGCTCTTCGTTCGCGGCAAGACCGGCATTGTCGAACGGCGCCTCGGCGGCTCCGCGGCGCAAGCCGACAGGGGAATAGACCAGCCGCTCTACAGTGTTCGCTTCACGGCGCGGGATCTCTGGGGTGCCAACGCGGCCCCGAACGACAGCATCAACTTCAGCATCCGGAAACGCTACCTGGCCCCCGCCTGAGCACTTCGACCGGAAGTCGCGGCAGCCGAATTCTACCGCCCGCAACACTGTTTGAACTTCCGCCCGCTTCGACAAGGGCACGGATCATTGCGACCTATCTTGCCTTTCCTCCTAGCATTCTCGACTACCCGACGACGCAGCTGTGTCATGATTTCCTCGACGGGACGGTGCATGCGCAATGCTTGCACAATTACCTGCAATACCGCATCGGCATGATGGAAGAACTTTTTGTAGCCCGGGCAAAGATAATTGGCAGTTAGATCATCATCTGAATTCATCACCAACCGGTGTTTTGGGCAACCGCCATGGCAGGCAAAGCGATAGTCGCAGTCACGGCATCCGGCAGACAGGCTTTTGCTCTTATACTGACCGAAAACGATTTGATCAGGATCTCCGACAAACGTGCCAAAGTCGGAGTCGAGGATGTTTCCCAGCTTGTATTGCGGATAGACATAGTGGTCGCAGGAATAGACATCGCCATTGTGATCGAGTGCCAATCCACGCCCGCAGTTTTCGGAAAAAAGGCATAAACCGGCCGGTCGGCCGGCCCAGGCGCCCAAATGCTCGTCGAACCCTTGAACGAACACGGACCCAATATCGTTGCTGCTCCATTCATCGAAAACGACACAAAGGAAGCGGCCGTAGTCGAGGGGATCTACACTCCAACTGGTCATCCGGTCGCTTGGCCGGGGTTTGTCGAGCTGAGGAACACGGGCAATGGCGCCGTCATCCGTCTGGCGCTCGACCACCGGAATGAATTGAATATATTCAATGCCTAAGCTTTTGAGATGGCGATAGACGCCTGCAGGATCGCGCGCATTCTCATTATTGAGCACGGTCAGCGCATTCACGCGTGCGCCGGCCGCCTGTAGGTGCCGCAATCCGGTGACGACCCGCTCGTAGGTCGGATGGCCGCCCCGGTCCCGACGATAGCGGTCATGCAAATGCGGTGGCCCATCAATGCTGATGCCCACGAGAAAATCGTATTCGGCCAGAAACCCAGCCCAGTCAGCGTCGACCGTGTAGCCATTGGTTTGGAAGGCATTGCAGATGGTTTTGCCGGGCGGGCACAGTTCTTGTTGCAGGGCTACGATGCGACGGAATGCCGGCAGCCCATAAAGGGAGGGCTCTCCGCACTGCCAGCTAAACCATATTTCCGGCGCCGGAGATTCCGAATGCTGTGCAATATTGGACCGAATGTGGCGTTCCAAGACGTCGTCGGGCATGCGCACAGAACGCGCACTTCCATAGGCATCCATACGATCGACGTAATAACAATAATCGCAGTCCAGATTACACACGGCGCCGACCGGCTTGGCCATAATGTGCGCGATTTGGTTCATTCAAACGCCGCCTAGTCAGGGGCCCATGCGATCGCCGAGTCGATCAGACCTAGTGCGCCCGTCTCATGCAGAATTCCACTTGAATATACTACTTTCTTGAAGGTCTTCCAGTCACCGGTCGGATTGATGATGAACCTCGGCTGTTTCGCTCAACCCTGCTCTGCTTCAGGGCTCGGCATGAATGCCCCTCTGCTTCAATCCTGCTTGATGCGACGCATCTTCGTAATGTCGGCATTCGCAGATATTGTCAGTTGTTCGCCGTCATAACCAACCGGACGAACTGAGCTGGTTGCCTGGGGAGGATTTTCCGGGTCATCGTAACGCCGTGGAGGGGCTACGATGACTGACAGAGACAGGCGCCATCCGGATAGCGCCGAGAAGACCATCCAGGATATCCGCCGAGTGACCAGGCGAAAGTTCTCAACAGCACCCTCAATGGCAAGCAAGATCGACGTGAAAATGAAAACAATTATCAGTGCTTCGCGTAGGACAGACATCCCTCACTATTTCGTGGGCTGGTTTCGAAACCGCAGGAAAGTCGGTTATGTGGAGTTTCGTAACACTTTCGGAGGCAAAGGGGCCGTTTCTTTGAGTGGGGAGGATGTCGCCGGATATCTGTTCTGGACCAAGTATGCGAAGCCGTTTCATACAGAATTGGCATCCATGCGGAAGGAGGGGATTCCATGCGCGTTTCAATATACGATCACGGGCCTCGGCACTTCGACGATCGAGCCTCACATTCCACGAACGGATGCGGCAGTCAAAGACTTTCTGAAAGTCAGGGAGAGCCTACCGGCGTCGAGTGCAATCCAGTGGCGTTACGATCCGCTGGTTCTTTCAAATGACATGGACGAAGCGTTTCACCTTGAACGATTTGCGGCGATCGCGAAAGCATTGGAAGGTGCAACAGACGTCGTGAACACGTCCTTCACAGAGCCCTACGTGCGATCCATCCGCAGAATGAAGGACCAGGGCGATATTGTTTATCGGTCGATTGACCCGAGCCGGCACAAGAAGGCTGCGAAGAGTAATCCGGACCTGCCGCAGGTAGCGAAGATTCGCGCCAATGCGCTCCTGATGGAGCTTTCAGCCTGCGCGGAGAGCTATGGGATTGAACTCCGCATCTGCTCCAATCCGGAATTCGACATGCCGAAATCACAATGCGCGAGCGCAGAGATATTCTCCGCCTATGGAGGGGACGTAGTTGAGGACCTGAGGCCCGGTCCGTCGCGGCAAGGATGCCAGTGTTTGAGGACAGCAGATATTGGAATGGACAACACTTGCATTAGCGGCTGCAAATACTGCTACGTCGTGACTTCGCAGAAAACCGCACTGCGCAATTTCAACAACCATGATCCTGAAGCCGTAATGCTGCGGTGACGAGTTCAGACCCCGACGACATTGTAGAAAGGGCACCGTGGCGTTGAAGTCGGTTCATTCCGAAAGAATCAGCCAGAACCTGTGGCTATCGAGCCTTCTCCGGCTTAGACGCGATCGAGAGATGGGCGCCACGCACTTCCTGATGAAACGACTGCCGCGCGTGAAGACCGAGACGGCGCTGCATGTCGGCCCGCCCGAACCAACCAGGAAGCTGCTCCGCAAGCCGTTGGCAGAACTGGCTCTTTGCCTGACCGTCTTTTAGCATTTCGACGTCGTGCGGCATAGCTCAGCCGATGTGTTTGCAGTGACGCCACGAGTTTACTCGGCGACCGCACGCGGCTCAAATTTCTCTGCGCCCATCTTTGAAAGGCTCAAAACGAACATACCTCGTCCGCTTCTGGGGCAACTTCAGCCGAGGCTGGTACCGCATCATTCGATCTCTATCGGCCCGGCATGAATGACCGAAAATTGATCGTAGTCACCGTGTGGCGCATCGGCAGTGGCTGTGGCGGAAGCGCATGCAATAGGCGGTCTCAGCGGTGAAGAATGTCCGCATTTTCCAGCTGCGGACGCGCGGCTGAGCATTGCTAAAGATCCGATTTGGTCTGGAGTGGGTCAATAATGCCCTTCAAGCACCCATCAATCTGTTCTATCCGCGACATCCTCTATTTGGTAGAAAAGGGCTCAGAGTGGACCTTTGCCGCATCGCACTCGCTTAAGCTTGCGATTTTCGCAGCTTGTATGGCAGCTATGCGGAGAGGCTGTGTGGAAACGCGGCT
>JAAEOH010000428.1 GCA_024244645.1 Hyphomicrobiales bacterium | reverse complement strand
TCGTTGGAATAGGGCTTGGTCATACATGCTGGCCTCCTCATCCCAGCAGCCTTCTTGAATCATAAATCAACCGAAAAGGGAATCCTCTTGATTCAAAGAAAATGTGACCAGCTCTAGATGACCGCGGCGGTAGGCGCGCCGCCGTTCGGATGCCGTCCCGGTCTTTCGGCTCAAGACGCGGCGTCCTTCATCGACATGAGCCGCTGATACAGCAATTTGCGCGGCAGGCCCGTGCGTCGCGCCGCCTCGGTCGCCGCCTTTGCAGGCGACAGTGTTTGCGCCAACTCGCGCAAAACCGCATCGGCATCTTCGGCGCTTGCCTTGCGCTCGCCGGGGGGGCCGACCACCAGCACAATCTCGCCTTTGACCTTGTCCACATCCGCATAGTGGGCAGCCAGTTCGCCAAGCGATGCCCGGCGAACCTCCTCAAAGGCCTTGGTCAGCTCGCGGCACACGGCAGCGGGGCGATCCGGGCCGAGCGCATCGGCGGCCGCTGCCAGGGCGCCGGCTATCCGGCGGGGCGATTCAAAAAACAGCAAAGTCGCCGGCGTATCCTTCAGGGACAACAACCGGTCGCGGCGGGCCTTGTCCTTGACCGGCAGAAAACCGGCAAACAGGAAACTGTCGCTCGGAAGACCGGAAGCGACAAGTGCGGCCAGCGGCGCGGAAGCCCCCGGTATGGGCACAACGGTTATGTCTTCAGCCAGAGCCTGTTCGACCAGGCGGTATCCCGGATCCGATATCAACGGCGTCCCGGCGTCACTGACGAGCGCAACGCTTTTCCCTTCTGCAAGGGCTGCAATCAGTTTCGGGGCCGCGCGTTCGGCATTGTGCTCATGATAGGCAAATGGCCGGGTCTTAATGCCATAGCGGCCAAGCAGCGTGCGGGTTACCCGCGTATCCTCGCAGGCCAGCACATCGGCTGAGGCCAGCACCTGCAGCGCGCGCAGCGTGATGTCCGACAGGTTGCCGATCGGCGTTGCCACCAGATAGAGCGCCGGATCCACAGGCCGGGCGGCAATTTCATTGGTGCCGATTTGAAATGATCCCTGCATACAGAGCAATTGCTTCCTGTAACGCCGCTCTACAATCCGGCACTGGCCAGCGAGCGCATTTTCCGATTAATCTGTGAGACACGCCATCTTTGCCTTGATCTTTACCTGTGGGCAAATAGGCAATATGAACGCATCTTGCACCGTGAGCAAATGCCACACAATCAGACCCGGGTGAAGCCGGGCACCGGCCGGGACATTTTATGAAAAGCATTTTTTGCACTGCACGCCGATTTCCAGCAAAACTTATTTTTCTTTCCACCGCCCTTTTTCTGACCGCGTGTCAGGCGGTCAATTACGGCGTGCCAAGCACGGGCAGCATACCCGGACAATCCCCGGCTCTCGCGAGCCTGCCCGTCAAGACGGGCCCGGCCGCCGGGGAAGTGCTCGGCACCGGCCAGACACGGGTCGCCCTCCTGTTGCCGATATCGGCGCCCGGGAACGGATCGACCATCGCGGCGGAATACCGAAACGCCGCCCAACTGGCGATTGAAACACGCGGCGCGCATACGATGGAACTGGTGATCAAGGATACCGGCGGAACGGCCGCCGGTGCCATCGCACGCACGGAAGAAGCGTTGCGGGAAGGATCGGCCATCATCCTCGGGCCGGTATTTTCCGGCAGTGTTACGTCGGCGGCATCGGTTACGCGCCCCAACAACCGCCTCATGATTGCGTTTTCGTCCGATCCGTCGGCGGCATCGGACGGCGTATTTCTGATGTCGTTTCTGCCCAACCAGATCGTCGACAGGACGGTTTCCTATGCGACCGGAATCGGCCTGACATCGATGTCGGCGATTTTGCCTCAAGGCGCCTATGGCGCGCTGGTCGAGCTGCAGCTGCGGGAAACCCTCGCCGAGCGGGGCGGCGTTCTCAATGGCGTTTCACGCTACCAATACAGCAATGAATCCGTCGTCGCCGCGGTGCAGGAAATCCTGCCGGCCATCGAACAGTCCGATGCGATCTTCATTCCCGATGGCGGCACGGCGCCGGTTGCCATTGCCCGGGTCATGCAGTCCGAGGGTATCAAGCTGCGCGACAAGCGGCTGATCGGCACCGGCCAGTGGCGCTCGTCGAAACTGGATTCACCGTTTCTGCAGGGTGCCATTTTCGCCGATATGGACCAGTCGGATTTCGAAGCCTTCAAACTCCAATACAAGGAAAAATTCGAGGCCGAACCGACCGTCAATGCCGGTCTTGGCTATGATGCCGTCGGCCTTGTCGCCGACCTGCTGGTAACCGGAGATCCTGCATCCCTGTCTCGGCAAGGTCTTGAAAAACCTGGTGGTTTTCATGGTGTGACCGGGATTTTCCGCTTCATGCAGGACGGCGAAACCCAGCGGGGCCTTACTGTCTATCAGGTTCAGGAGGGCAAGGTCACCGTGGTCGATCCCGCCCCGCAGCAATTCTACGGATTTCAGTCAGCGCAGTATTAGGTCTTATCGCCTGCGATCAGATGGTGCGAATCAAACACGCGGGGGTCGACCGGCTCGCCGCTGATGGTTGTTGCGTGTTCTTCGAACGTGTCAATTCCGGCTGGAACAACCGTGCCATTTTGCGCGACGCCGAGGAAGATGTGCTTGGAATTGCCGGCTGAGCGGTCGAACCAGTTCGGATCGTCAAACGTACCGCCGTAAACCCCGGTAACATCGGCGAAACGCTCAAATGTCAAAAACAATTTCGTCCCGCATTCCGCACAGAAATGGACGTCCACCATCTTCCCGCTGCCTTCCGACCGGTGGTGGTAGATTTTCGGCTGGCCACAACTGATTTTGATATCGGAACTGTTGAAGATCGGCTCGACGAGAAAAGCTGAACCCGTCGCCCTTTGACAGAAGCGGCAGTGGCAAACGGTTATCCGCATCGGCTGCGATTGTGCCCTGTATCGGATTTTCCCACACAGACATCCGCCCTCGTGCTCAGACATATTCACAATCCCAATTCGTTCAAACCGCTGTCTTTCGATCACAATAAACGATAATCGGGCGCTTTGCGCGGTGATCAATGGCCAGGATATTGCGGTCAAATCAGATGGCCGGCCTCCCAGCCGAGCATGGCGCGCTTGCGGGTGATGCCCCAATGGTAGCCGGTGAGCGCTCCCGTGCCGCCAAAGGCGCGGTGACAGGGCACCACAAAGGTGATCGGGTTGCGTCCGACCGCAGCCCCAACGGCCCGCGGCGCGGAAGGTTTGCCGATCTTTCTGGCGATCGATGAATAGGTGACCGCGGCACCGAGCGGAATCTCGAGCAGCGCTTCCCAGACGCGGATCTGGAAATCCGTGCCGATCAGCACGACACG
This sequence comes from Hyphomicrobiales bacterium, assembly GCA_024244645.1. Classification (GTDB taxonomy): domain Bacteria; phylum Pseudomonadota; class Alphaproteobacteria; order Rhizobiales; family Rhizobiaceae; genus Hoeflea_A. The sequence goes on along the minus strand of JAAEOH010000428.1, from coordinate 5,408 downwards.
CAGGGGCTGCGAGGCGCTCCAGCGGACCGGGTCGAATGATTGCACAGCATAGGGCCGTGTCGCGGCCGGGTCGTTGAGATAGTTGGCGCGGGGCCAGCGCGAACACATATCGTCCAAGGCATCGCGCTCGCCGCCAGGATCGCAGAACGCCATGCCGACAAGGCCGCGATCCGACGTCATGATCAGGGTTATTCCGAAGGGACATCGGTGAAACCCGTAACTTACGGTCAGGCCCTCGCCTTTGGCTTTCCAGATGCCGGGCGAAACTGCCTCGTGGGTGACGAAGAGATCGTGGAGGCGGCCGGGGCCTGACAGGCCGAGTTCAAAACTCGCATCCAGCAGCGGCAGGCCCTCCTGGCCGAGCAGCCGCTTGGCGTGATCGAGGTTACCGCCTGCAGGAAGCTCTTGGGGCTAGAGCGTGTCTTGTTTATACGGGATCATTTGATGGCGGAAAATCGGCCCACTCGGCTAGGCGCGTCGCGCAGCGAGATGTGGTGCATCGGGCAAGCGGCGCAACGACGCCGATGGACCAATTTGCCGCCACCCCTGATAGGGCTATGCTGTTGATATTCTGCGGCAATCGGGCCGGTCAAATGATTCCGTATAAACCAGATACGCTCTAAGGCCGGACCAGCGCGTGAAGGTCTTTTGAAGCTAGGTCGGAGAGCGGCCCAGCTCCGCCGCGATTTCCTGCAGCGAGGGCTGGCTTCTATACCGACCGGTAATGAATTCAAGCGCCCGGCGAACGACCTCGTAATCGGGATCTGTTTCCACGTCGGTCAGGGTTCTGGTGGTGGCGATATTCATGCTTGTGATGCAGTGTTGTTGAAGCCCGGGCGCGTCATTGTCACCGTGCTAAAAGACAGAACCATGACACGAGTGCGCTTACCACCCGATTCTTGCGCGGTATTTGCCCGATTTCAGGTCCTGCGAACTGTTGCAAGCACTCCGGAAAATGCCTTTGCAAAACTTTCGCGGTCATCCGGATTGAGAAACGAGCCGACATCCGTCGATCGGCCCTCGCCGGTAATCCGCATACCGGTTATCCCGGCCTCGTCATGGCGCGAGACCTGGAAGCGTGCCCAAAACGGGTTGAAGCGGTAGTTTCTCGTTCGGCCGTTGGGAGCAACTTTCGATATGGACAGGTCAGTGCGGGAGACCGATACTATCTCGCGGGCGCGGGCGGAGCGGTAGTTGAGCCAGAAGGCGCCAACCAGCAAAAGAAGCTCAACAACAAAGAAAACCAGAACCGGCCAGGCCCCTGCCGCAGCAAAGACCACAGCATGCGCAACGGCGGCAGCCGTTGCCATGCACATCAATGCGACAAAGCCGTTGCGACCAAGCGAGCGGTGCGGTGTCAGCAGCGCCTCGAAAACCGGTGCCTCGTTGTCGCGCGCCTTGTTATCCGGCCCGTCATCTGCGACAGCATTGCTTTCCCTCATAACAGCAGAATATAGAGGGTTCATGGAAAAGGCCAAATCGAAATCCGCAGCCGCATCAAAGAAAGGTGCAAGCAAAAAACCCAAAAAGCGCGGTATCCGAAAGCGCCTTGCAAGGAGCGCCTATTCGCAGGACGAGGTGGGCGAAATATTCCGCCGGTTTTCAGTGCAGCGCCCGGAACCGAAGGGCGAACTGGAACATATCAACGCCTATACGCTGCTTGTCGCCGTGTTGCTTTCGGCACAAGCGACCGATGCCGGGGTCAACAAGGCGACGCGGGCGCTGTTTGCAGCTGCAGACACGCCGCAAAAGATGCTGGGGCTCGGCGAAGACAGGGTGCGAGAACATATCCGCACTATCGGGCTTTACCGCAACAAGGCAAAAAACGTCATCTTGCTGTCAAGGGTGCTGATCGAGGAGCATGGAGGCGCGGTTCCGGCTGATCGCGACGCACTGGTGAAACTGCCGGGCGTCGGCCGCAAGACCGCCAATGTGGTGCTCAACATGGCCTTCGGACAGCCAACCATGGCTGTCGACACGCATATCTTCCGCATTGCCAACCGGATGGGTCTTGCACCCGGAAAGACAGTCAACGATGTGGAGCAGAACCTGCTTCGGGTCATTCCCGAGCCGTATCTACTGCACGGCCATCACTGGCTGATCCTGCACGGGCGTTATGTGTGCAAGGCCCGCAAACCGGACTGTCAGGCCTGCGTCGTCGCCGATATCTGCAAATCCAAGGAAAAAAGCTGCGATATTCCGGCCGCTCTGGTGCCGCTGGATTAGAGGCGGGCGCTGTTGTTCGCGATGGCCGCTTTGCGGGGCGGATTCAATTGATCGCCGCAACACACTGGGCAAACCTTTCAGCGGGCGTTTGATATTGCAAGGTCTTTCTGGGCCTTTCATTGAGTTGGCGGGCAACAGCGCTTAGTTTGGCTTGTGAGTGCAGGGAAAGATCTGTTCCTTTCGGAAAATATTGACGCAGCAGGCGGTTGGTGTTCTCGTTCGACCCCCGCTGCCAGGGGGCACGATTGAATTCACACAATAGGAGAGTTTTGCCCCCTGAGGAGAAGTTCCGACCGCCACCAAGCGGCGGCAGCTGTACCCTCGAAAACCACCGTAACCCCAAAGGGACGTTTTGACCCGACTGAGACATTCAAGGTGCTTGCCGCTTATCTCAATCAGTGTTGATCCTGAAGGCGTCAGCAGTACAAAAGATCATCATTTTCGGGATGAGAAGGCGATGTCCTAAGGCTTGTCGATCGGATAACTGGCGTCCTTCCACGACGAATAGCCCTCGGCGAAGTAATAGACTTTGGTGTAGCCCCAGCCTTCGCAGAGGCGTTCGCCGAAAGGGGACAGTCTACACCGCCGCAGTAGAACACGACTTCCTCGTCCGGACGAAGGCGTTTCGAAAGCGCTTCCTCGGTCAGGTTCACGTCCGGATGGAGATTGGTGGCATTCTGAACATGCCCCCTTCTATAAGGGCCGCTTCCGCGCGCGTCGATAAAGACTGCGCCACGGTCGAATAGGGCCTTGGCCCCCGCTGCGTCGATCTTGACTGCACCCTCGACATCGAAGGTTCCCGCGCTCTTGCTTACCAGGTCCCGGTAGTCGACTGCCGCAGTCTTTACGGTCGCGCCTACAGGAACGCCCGCCTTGCGCAATCCCTCGACGAACTGTCGTAGGTAGGTCTTGTCGAAGTCATACCATCCTCCGCCCCAGAAAGTTTCGACATGTTGCAGGGTCAGTGGGTCGCCGGTGGTCTTTGCCCGTATGTCGTTGTATTTTTTAATGGCAGCCTCTGCCTCTTCGATGCGTCCAAGATGCCCGTAGGTTGCCGCGAGGTTATGATAGGCAAATTCGTAGTCCGGCAGGCGGCTTACGGCACGTTCGAAAATCTCCGCCGCTTCCTCGTAGCGCTTCTGGTAAAACAGGGCTCGCCCGAGGGCGAGAAGATTGCTGTGGTAGGAAGGGTCGAGACGTATCGCGAGGCGGGCGTCGTTCTCCGCCTCTTCAGCCCGACCCAAAGCGGTTAGAACCCAGGCTCTACCGCGGTAACTGCCGGCATCGTTCGGCGCGAGGGCGATGGCCCGATTGATCTCGGCTAGGGCCTCATCGTTGCGGCCCTGCGCGACCAGCATATCGGCCGAGACCGCATGGGCGGTCGAGGTAGGCTGCTCTAGCGCCTTAGCGAGGCTTTGCTTGGCCCGATCAATCGTTTGATATTCGATTCCCAGATGAGCATCCCATCCAAAATCGTATACGTTCCAGTACACCCTCGCTAACCCAGCGTAAGCCCGGCCATAGTTGGGATCGAGTTCGATTGCTTTCTCGAAAAAGGAAACCGCTTTGGCGTAGTCGTCCGGCGTCTGACGGCGATAATGTTCCCAACCCTGCAGCAAGGCGTCGTATGCCTGAGGGACCGCGGTCTCCGCCAATTCTTCTTGGGCGGACTCGGCGCTCGTCAGATTGACCGCCAAGGCGGTGACGATCTGCCCCACCACCTTGTCCTGCAGCACGAAGATGTCGGTCAGCGGGCCATCGTATTTCTCCGCCCAGAGATGAAACCCCGACACCGCGTCGATAAGCTGAGCGTTGACCCGAACCCGGTCGCCTGACCGGCGCACGCTGCCCTCCAGGACATAGCGGACACCCAGGTCTTCGGCCACCTCTCGCACTTTCACCGGTTTGCCTTTGTAGGTGAAGGTAGAATTCCGGGAAATTACGAAAAGACCGGAGAGCTTGGAAAGCCCCGTAATCAAGTCATCCGTCATGCCGTCGGCGAAATAGGCTGCTCGGGGTCGGCACTGAGATTGTCGAAGGGCAGGACGGCGATCGAGGGTTTGTCCGGCAGCGGCAGCGCCATCTTGGCCGGATTGACGGGCGTGAAGTCCGGTTGCTGTGCCTGCCACCACCAGGCGCCTCCGCCCGCGATTGTGGCCACCAGAACCGCCGCCGCCACGGCGGGCCAGGATTTTGACCGTGTCGTCTTGGCAGTGGAGGCTCGTGGCAATGTGGCAACATCACCATCCAACAGCACCCGAAACACCCGCACGGGCCGGTCGATATTCTTGACCTCTTGCGCGCCCAAATCCTCGAACGCGAGGTCCGTGCGGTCGCGCACCTCCTCGTAGACCTTGTCCGAGACGCAAATCCCTCCGGACTGCGCGAGCCCTTCCAGACGAGCGGCTACGTTGACACCATCGCCGTGAATATCGTCGCCGTCGATGACCACGTCGCCTAGGTTGACGCCAACTCGAAACTCGATCCGCTTGTCCTCCGGCAGACCCGCATTGTGTTTGGCTACCGCTGCCTGTGTCTTAACGGCGGTGCGGACAGCATCAACGACGCTGGCAAATTCCGCGAGCATGCCATCGCCCATGAGCTTGACGATGCGGCCGTTGTGTTCGGTAAGTATCGGATCGATGAGGTCGGCGCGCAGGGCCTGAGGGTCCCTATCGTGCCCTCCTCATCAGCCATTATCAGCCGCGAGTAGCCAACCACATCATCGGTAAGAATGGCGGCGAGGCGGCGTTCCATGCTCAATCTCCCTCGGCGGGTAGATTGGTGCTATGGAACAAATAATCCATGCCCCTACGCAAAGGAGTGAATGTCTCCTTGTGGCACTTTTGCTCCATGCAAGGCTCGGCCAGAGCTTCCGCTCTACCTCCTGCTTCAGGAATGCCGAGAGCGATCCGGCCACGGCAGCAAGTAGCGCATTGCTGCCGTGGCCGAACGTGGCCCGCACTTCCGGAAAGGGCCAAGAGTTTGAGTGCGACCGGACGAGAGGCATTCAAATTGCGACATGATCGCGATGTCGCCTATGAGCTGATTTTGATGAAAAAGGCGGCCTTAAAGTAATCATTATTGGCTGATTCAGTTTCCTGAGTGATTTGGGAGATTGAATGCGATGATGGGACCGAGGAAGGAAACGCAGACGGCGCTTTTCTATGAGTTTTGCCTTG
>JAAEOH010000427.1 GCA_024244645.1 Hyphomicrobiales bacterium | reverse complement strand
TGGGGTAACACGCAAAGAACTACGCGTGATTGCTGGCGAACTTGCAAGAACTTTCACTGTGTGAAATGCAAAAGGCCGTCCAATTCAAAACGAGTCGTTTATTGAATGATCTGTAAAACGTGGAAATGTCATTTTGTCCGCATTGCAGTCATCTGAGCACATTTAGATGCGAAATTGTGTTCAAGGTCTACTCTGAGCCCAAAGTGACGGACGCTGCGTTTCGCACGAATGTCGGCATCGGTGAATGCGTACGACATTGCTCGCGGCTTGTTGAGGGCTAAAATGACAATCGCAGCCACATTCGACCGGTAGGTTCGCGTGTTTACTTTCTGGTTTGAAGACAATAGCGTCCTCGCCATCAAAGACTTTCGAGAAGCTTGATCCCGATGATCCCGACTAGCCGCATTTTCGCCGTTTCACCTCCGCCTCTCGTATAACAGCGTTGTGTGTTGCGTGCTGAGGCACGCAAAATACTTGCTATGGCGAGACGTCGCGTAGATCGCGACCGATCTCCTGCCTGACTGGCAGGCGTTCATGTCGTGGGCGTTCTCCCGCCTCCCAAAATATTCAACTTCGCTGCCGCGATGCGTGCGTGGACGAATGGCCATGCCCGCGTTCCGGCTGCATGGCTGTCGAGAGGCCAAACTCATGCAAAAACCTACTCCCCTGTTCGTCCTCAGTATGTCCGCAACATTGCTGATGCTCGGTGTCGGAATGATCGTCGCACTGCTGCCGCAGCGCGTTCATGACATGACTGGGTCGCTTGAAAGCGTCGGCCTTGTCGCCTCGGTCTTCGCTTTCGCCTATCTGCTGGCCCAACTTCCCATTGGCGCCTTGTCCAACCGTCTTGGCCCGAAGCGGTTCCTGGTCATCGGGTATCTGTTGTGCGCCGTATCGGGTATGATGTTCTTTTCAACCGAAACAGCGTGCGGCATCCTCCTTGGCCGCGCCGTTCAGGGACTTGGTGAAGCCCCCATATGGGCGCTCGGCCCCGCTGTTCTTTCGCTGGCCTACCCGACCGCCAAGGGCCGTGTCATCGGCATCTACAACGCGGCGATCCATGCTGGGCTGACGGCAGGACCGCTTCTGGGCCTTCTAATCGCTCCCGACGGTCAGGGCCGGTTGCCGTACCTGGCATTTGCGGTGCTGTGCGCGATATCGGGTCTTTGTGTTCTGATCTTCCTCCGGCTCTCATCTGGACCCACTAGCCACACGAGACCTACCTTTGGTCAATTCCTCAGATTGCTGCGCAGACGACAGGCTTTGGTCCTACTACTGGGCGTGCTGCTTTACGGCGCCGGTTATGGCGTCTTCCTCACGGTTTTGCCCGTGTCCCTCGCGTCGACCCACAGGTTCGGGGCGACGGCCATCAGTCTGCTTTTCGTTCTGTTCTACGCGACGGTCAGCCTTTCACAAATCGTTGCAGGCACGATATCTGATCGCATCGGACGGCGGGGCTTTCTTGTCTGGGGAATGGCGCTGGCGGCGGCTGGACTGGCGGTTTTCTCGCTCTTCCCCGGCCATTGGGCCTATATTCCCCTCGGGATGGCAAGCATTGGGATGGGGATATTTTGCGTGGCGTCGATTGCTGAACTGAATGAAATCGCGCCGGATGCCCTCAAGGGCGCCATATCGGGAAGTTACTATTTCTTCTGGGGTGCGGGTTACGTGTTGGGTCCGCTGGTAATCGGCGCAGTCGGCACAGGCGCCCCGTTGCTTGGTTTCACTACCCTTGCAGTTTTGTTCGGCCTACACTCACTGGCCGTTCGATTTGCGCGGCACTGAAGACCTGGATCGACAGACAGGCATTCTCTCGCTTCGAGACGGATGCCTGCTCTGGTTTCGAAGCTATCATTGTCATTCCGAAGAACATGCCAAGATCTAATCGTCCCAATCACTGGCCAAGATGACCGATTTGGACGCGCTTCCCGAAAAGCAGACTTAGGCACAGCGGCAACGAAAGCGCACTTCGTCCCGCACAGCCGCCGTTTACACTCAGATTTTCGTAAGCAATTAGTTGTGCGTTGCGGCGAATGACCGTTCCGAGCCCGTTTGAGACCTTGAAGCGGTGTCGCAGACGCGATGATCGGGACGGAGCTGAATGCGCAAGTTTGACCCTTTCCGGAAGTCGGTCGGATTTCCTCGTGCATCTGAATTGAGCCCATAGGAGACTGGCGCCCACCTCTTTCCAACGACCGGTATTTCGCCTCAGTCCCAACGCGCCGTACACTTGATTCAGCTCAAAAGCGTTCGCTGCATCAAGTTGTATTGTATTGGTGCGTTGGTCAGAATTGGAGTCTGAAATGACCGAAGAGCACCCAAATATCGTGATGATGCAACAGCTCGACCTAGGCAATCTAGCCGCAGCCAAGGATTTGTTCGCCGAAGATGTGGTGTGGCATTACTACAATCCCAACCTGCCTGACATGCAGGGCGATTATGTGGGGCTGGACGGTATCCGGTCACTCTTCGAAACCATCGGCCAGAGGTCCAAGGGGACCTTCAAGGTACAACCGGTTTCGACCACCGCTGTTGGTGACGAATTGGTTGTTGTGCAATCCAGGAACACGCTGACCTTTGAAGGCCATTCCACCACGTTGGATGTGGTCGTCGTCTGGCGTTTTGTAGATGGCCGTATTGTCGAGGTCTGGGACATTGTTCCAGGCCGCCCAACTGAGGTTCAAGTTTGCGGAAGTTCAAGATGAAAGACGCTGGCGAAAATAGTTGGGATGCCATTGTCATCGGCTCCGGCATGGGCGGCATGGCCGCCGCCGCTGCGCTGTCGAAGGTCGGGCACAAGGTGTTGTTGGTGGAGCAATACGTGACTCTTGGTGGGCTGACCCACAGCTTCTCCCGCGAAGGATTCACTTGGGATGCTGGCATTCATTACTTGAGTGGTATTGCTCCAGGTGATTGGATGCGTGAAATCCTAGATTGGCTGTCTCAAACACCTATCGAGTTCATCTCGATGGGATCCGTCTACGACAACCTGCACATTGGCGATTCAAAGCCGCTTCCGTTGTCACGGCCCTACGAGGCTCAGGAGCGTGATCTCAAGGATCGCTTTCCCGACGACATGGAAGCGGTTGAGGCGTGGACGATGGCTCTCAGGGACGGTCAAGAGGCCATGCTCAAAATCTTTCCGACGCGCGCAATGCCAACGCTCATGGGTAGTGCTCTGCAATGGTGGCACAGCAGTGCCATCGAGCGGTGGTGCGGGCGCACGACCCAGCAGGTTATCGACGAGATTACACAGAATCCTGAACTGGCGGCCGCCTTCGCGGCGCAGTGGTTCGATCATGGTGGCCGACCCAGCAAGGCGAGCTTTGCGATGCACGCCATGATATCGGGTTCGTACCTGCAAAGTGGTTCATGGTATCCGGTGGGCGGTGGTGCTGCGTTTGCCGAGCATATCCTGCCCACGATTACCGCAGGTGCCGGTGAAGCACGAGCCGGTGTTAAGGTCGGTGAACTGTTGCTTGAGAATGGCCGGGTCGTCGGGATCAAAACGATGGACGGTGAGAAAATCCGCGCTAATGTTGTCATCTCAGATATTGGTGCGCGCGAGACAGTAAACAATCTTCTACCTGCCGATTGCGGGCACGATGACTGGATTAGTGAGATCCGGTCGTTGCCGCCGTCGATTGCGCATTTCAGCCTTTTCATGGGGTTTGAAGGCGATATCGAAGATGCGGGTGCTACCCGTTCGAACCATTGGATCTATCCGACGGGCGAGGTCGATGTGGTTTGGGCGGACGCCCCGGAGAACTCTCCGCCCGGCATGTTCGTCTCCTTCGCATCGCTAAAGGATCCGTCACACGATCCCGGTCCCGCGCAAAAACATGCAGGCGAGTTGGTGGCTTGGACTGATTGGTCAACCGTGGAGCGTTGGGCAGACAAGGCATCGGGCCAGCGCGGCGACGATTATCAGACGTTCAAACAGCAGGTCGGCGACGTCATGTTCGCTCAGTTCAAAAACTACTTCCCCGATTTGGCTGAACTGGTGGTGTTCCGCGAATTGTCGACCCCGCTGGCCACCGCATCGATTACCGGGCACTACGAAGGTGGATTCTACGGGCTGGATGTCACGCCGCAGCGCGTTTTTAGCGATGCATTGCAAGCCAAGACACCGATTGAGGGCCTTTACCTGGCGGGGCAGGATGTGGCGAGCCCCGGCATTCCCGGCGCGCTATTGGGCGGGTTGCTTGCCGCCGCCTGCATCGACCCGAAGGTGTTCAAGCAATTCCGCGGATAGGTAGAATCCAGAAGATGCGAGGGAACCTTAACAGAATGACGGGTTACCAATGAAAATCCTATTCTTCGGCGCAGGGCCTATTGGATCTGTCTATGCGCACCTGCTCCACGATGCAGGTGGTGATGTGGCCGTTCTTGCTCGCGGTGACCGGCATGACTGGCTCAAAGAGAATGGTCTGGTGTTGAAAAATGTAATCACTGGCAAAGAGTACACGTCGCGCGTCAAATTGGTGAACGAACTGAAGGTTGAAGATGAATACGACCTGGTGATCGTTTGCATGAGAAAGGACAAACTTCTCCCAGTCTTCGAGATTCTAGCAGCGAGCCCCGGCGTGAAGAATGTCCTGTTCATGGGCAATAACGCTCTGGGCTTCGACGACTATTTGAAGCACCTGCCGGCCGAGAAGATACTGATGGGCTTCCCCGGCGCAGGCGGCGGTATACTTGAGCAGGTCGTCCACTATGCCGATCGGGAGAAGGCGAAGGGAAAGCGGAGAGCCATTACCATTGGTGAGCTAGATGGCCAGACCAAGGAAAGAACGCTGGCGGTCAAATCCCTCTTTGAATCTGCCGGAGTCCCGGTTGATCTCACCACGGATATTGACGGTTGGCTCAAATATCATCTCGCACTGGTCCTCCCCCTTGCCGGCGCATTTTACAAATACGACTGTGACAACTACGAAGTGGCAAAGGACAAGGAGACGCTTCGTGCAATGGTCCGAGCGGCCAAGGAGGGTGGCCGAGTACTTAGAGCGCTTGGATTCAGAAAGCGCCAACCCTTTGTGTTCAACCTTTTCTTTTGGCTTCCAGAGATCGTGGTCACAATGGGGGTAAAGGCAGTGCTTGAGAGCAAATTTGCGGAGGTTGCCTTTGCCATGCACGCGAAAGCCGCCCGAGGCGAGGTGGAAGACCTCGCTCACGAGTTTCAACAGCTGGCTGCGAAGACATCAGTTGATACCCCAAACATTGACAGCTTGAGAAGCTTCATCACCTAAGGCAGAAAGCTTGACTCTGTCGCCACAGCGGATCCCGCAGGCGCCGCTGAGCTCGGTTATGGCCTAGACCGGCGCGTCGGTTTGGGTCATTAGCGGAAATTGGAGCACAAGAACTGAAGGTCCTCTTTTCCCGCTGAGCTGCCCATCACACTCAGATTTTCGTAAGCCAATAGTTGTGCGTTGCGGCGAATGACCGTTCCGAGCCCATAATTACCGATTTGATTTCCAGCACTAATTTCCGCTTCAAACTCGATAGCGGACATCTGGGTCACACTTTTCATGCTGACATCCTAATTACGATAAATGGGAATTATCGAATTTGTTGAATGCTAGAGGCTCGAACACAGCCAAATGTACCATGCTGCACTTTTACGCAGAGTTGTGAATCATCATTAAAGCATAATGATCAAAAGATCCCGCAAAACAACTGCTGGATGGTAAGGGAGATACATGACCGATGTATCGATGATGCGGGCGGTAGTATTCGACCGATATGGTCCGCCGGAGACGCTTGTGCTCAGTGACGTGCCTATCCCGCATCCGTCCTCTGGCGAAATCCGGATACGGGTGCATGCAACGACGGTCAACCGAACAGATACAGCAACACTACGGGCGCATCCGTTCTTCGCTCGGGCTATGACGGGGTTGTTTCGCCCGAAGATGCGAACGCTGGGAGTGGATTTCGCAGGAGTAGTCGATGCATTAGGAGACGGCGTCACCAAATTTCAACTTGGTGACAGAGTATTCGGACTTTCGCCAGACCGATTTGGTGCGCATGCCGAATACCTTTGCGTGCCTGCAAATGCGGCGATCGCGCGCATTCCGAAGGGCATCGGCTTTGACGAGGCCGTAGTTGGCGAGGGAGCCTGGTACGCCAATTCCACAACAAGTCTTCTCTGGGAGGGCCAAAGCTGTTTGATCTACGGCGCGTCCGGCGCCATCGGAACTGCCGCAGTTCAACTTGCGAAAGCGCGTGGTGTAAAAGTAACAGCGGTCGTCGGGAACAGGCACCTGGACCTCGCAAGAAAACTTGGTGCGGACAGGGTGTTGAATTATGCGAAGCAGGATTTCACCGCTATCGGAGAGACCTTCGACCTGGTCTTTGATGCGGTGGGAAAAACTTCGTGGTTTGCCTGTCGTCCTCTGCTTAAGAGCAATGGGATATATACCGCAACTGATCTTGGCCGCTATTGGTCGAATGTCATTCTCAGCATTTGGCACGGGGTGATAAGGAGCCGGCGCGTCCGCATTCCGTTCCCCGAAGATGCCGCGGGTTTTGTGCAAGACCTTGCCGAGCTTGTGGCTGCAGGGCAGTTTCGGGGCGTGTTCGATCGCAGCTATGATCTGGAAAGCATCGTTGAAGCGTTTCGCTATGTTGAGGCAGGCCAAAAAACGGGTATCGTCGTGATAAATGTTTGATACGCGGCCTGTAAAAAGAGTCCGGGTGGCAAAAGCCGCATGCCTCAGCTTTGACGGCGGATCCTACACCTGTTTAGACCGTATAGATTTTGCTTCGCAGACTGATGCGAACGCTCGCTAAAATGCAAAAGATCGCTAAGGTCTGATCACGATCTTGCCCCGAACCTCACCCTGTCCTGTACGCAACAGCGCTTCGGGAACCGACGAAAGCGGGAGAACGGCCTCCAGATGCGGGGTGATCCGTTTCTCCATGGCCAAGCGGGCCACACGTTCAGTTAATTCTCGCCCGGATGGAACCAGCAACATCCCTATGGATTGCCTTTTGGGCCATAGCCACCCGCCGACGACAAGTGAAAGCAGGATTCGAACGCTACCTCCCAGTGCCTTGTAGACGCCGCCGTCAGCCAGAGCATCGGATATCTCACTGGGTCCACGTGTTGCGACCATGTCTAGAATTCGATCCCACTTCTGACCGGACTTGGTGAAGTTGAGCTTGCGATAGTCGATGACTTCGTCTGCCCCCAAGGTTTTGAGCCACCCGGTTTTCCGATTATTATCCACTGCGGTAACGTGCGATCCAGCGGCCTTCGCTAGTTGTAGCGCCATCGTGCCCGAGCCACCACCAGCGCCATTGATCAGCAGTCTGATGCCCTCTTTCAGATCAGAGGTTCCCGCCACTGCAATCCCGCCAGCCTGTGGCAGACATGCCGCGACCTCGTCGGACAGACCATCGGGAACTGCGACCGCATGGCTCGCAGGCACACAGGCATATTCGGCGAATCCGCCACGCGTCATCACGAAATCGCCCATGACCCGCTGCCCCACCTCCAGGCCAGTGACATCTGCGCCCAGCTTGTCGATCACTCCAACGATGTCTGATCCCAGCACCGGCACTTTGGGGCGAAACAGCCCGCCAACCAACCGGGAATAAAATGGCGAACCTACCAGGTATTCCCAATCGGACAGATTAACCGCACAGGCTGACACCTTTACCCGAACCTGGCCTTTTTTTGGTTCCGGCATCTCGATGTCTGAAAATCGAAGCTGTTCCGGACCTCCGTACCGATTATAGGCGACGGCCTTCATCGTTGGCTCGGTCCTCCTGCGTTGCCGGTTTTCTCGTCCCTGCTGAGAATATAGTGCAAATTGGAGTTCGGCACATTGACACCGCTCAATCGGTGCACCGACCGTTTTGCGGCGCTATTTTGTCGAATGGCGCTTACGCCTCGGTTGTCAATAATTCGCAGTCATTGTGAGTGCTACGGTAAAGCCGATCCCAAGCGCCGATAGTGTGTGTTTCCACTCGATTCTTGCGACCTTCGTAGCGGAGATCTTCTTCACAGTGTTGGATACGATACTCAGATGCTGAATGATCAGGCATTTGACCGAGCCGGAAACGGAACAGATTTTGACGAGTAATTGGGTAATACGCGAAACCGCATCAGATGATATCGCGCAGATTCTGGCGCTCTGCCCGCAGGCATTCCCAGATGAAGAACTAAGACCTGTCGTGTCTGCCCTTCTTGAGAATGAGTCTGAAGTTCTGTCACTGGCCGCGTTTGACGGGGGTGCATTGATTGCTCACGTCCTCTTCACCATTTGTGGGACTAAAGAGAACGACAGAACAGGTGCGTTACTTGCGCCTCTTGGCGTGATGCCATCGCTTCAGAAGCAGGGCTTAGGCACTTCACTTGTCCATGCCGGGCTGGAACGATTGGAGAAGATGGGGATCAAGCAAGTCTTCGTACTCGGCGATCCGGCTTATTACCAGCGCTTCGGTTTCTCGCCTGAACGACAGGTACTGGCCCCTTATCCGATTCCTGAGGAATGGGCAGATGCCTGGAAATCAATGACGCTGGCAGGACGTACACCACTGGATGCAGGACGGCTCTTACTACCGGAGCCATGGATGGAACCGGCACTGTGGGGACCATGAATGTCCGTCATCAGGGATTTATGGACAGATTGCAGCTTAGTTCAAGCGAGAGTCTGGCTCATCTGTTTGTCGATGTTAGGCGGCCTGGTTGCGGTATTGCAAGCGGCGCTGGT
>JAAEOH010000426.1 GCA_024244645.1 Hyphomicrobiales bacterium | reverse complement strand
TGGGGTAACACGCAAAGAACTACGCGTGATTGCTGGCGAACTTGCAAGAACTTTCACTGTGTGAAATGCAAAAGGCCGTCCAATTCAAAACGAGTCGTTTATTGAATGATCTGTAAAACGTGGAAATGTCATTTTGTCCGCTCAGCAGTCATTCACGCTCAGATTTTCGTTAGCTGATCAGTGTGCGTTGCGGCGAAATGGCGCTTTGAGCCCGTTTGAGACCTTGAAGCGGTGTCGCAGACGCGATGATCGGGACGGAGCTGAATGCGCAAGTTTGACCCGAAAGAGACATTCGGCCGCGATGGACTCCCAAGGGAACCGGTACTCATACCGCGAACAGCAAGGGCAATTGTCACTTGGCTCCATCCTGCCGAGCGTACTCCCGGCTCATCTTGACACAGATCACTTCGGCCCGCCGCGAGTTGTGCTAATAAAACTATTTAGATCCCGGAGATCCGCTATTGAACAAAGGATTTCTAGCTATGAACAGTAGGAGATCGTTATTTGTCCTCTTCTTTCTCTTGAGTTTGGTGGTCGCGGCCAATGGCAATGCCGATGAAAGCGAGTTGAAATTCGAAGAGAAGGCTGTGGGTAAGGTGGTACCCAGTACCGTTGCTCATAAATTATGGCAGGAAGGAGAGGATGTCGTCTTCGTCAGCGTCAGAGAGCGGGCCGAATGGGATGAGTATCACATCCCGGGAGCAATCTCGATTCCACACAGCGCCTTAAAGGAGGATGATGAGTTCTCATGGAAACTGCTGACGACACTGTCCCAAACATATAAATACGTCTTTTCCTATTGCGGAGCGGGTCATCGCAGCGGCTACCTGGCAGCGGAAGCGCGTAAACGCGGCTTGAATAATGTATTTAATTTGGACGGTATCTCATTCTGGAAAGAACGGTTTCGCGTCACCAAAGGCAAACCCCGCCCGCCGGACAAACAACCTAAGATGATCCACCTGAAGGAAGCCTATTATTACTTCAAAACGGGGTTTAAGGACGTTGATTTCGTAGACGTACGTGAGCCGGAATCGATCGTCATGCAGGGCGGTAAGATCATTAAAGGCTCCAAGGTTATCCCTCTATCGGAATTGACCAAGCGCCTGGGTGAAATCGATTGTGCCAAGGACACAGTCTTCATCTGCGAGGGCACTTTTGATGGCGGTGAATGCACGGCCAGTCCCGCAGCGGGTAAGATCGTCATCGATAAGCTTGGATGCAAGGCTGGGCACATCAAGTATATGTACGAGGGTTATGGCGCCTGGGAGGCAGCGAATTACCCCGCCGTGCCCTTTAGTAAGCAATAGTTGGAGATCCGGTGATCGAGGATTTAACCCTGCCCGTCCTGATCGGTGCCGCCCTTGTCGATTCCATTAACCCGTGCGCCATCGGAGTCATATTGTTTTTGTCGAGCGTCCTCCTAAGGGTCTCATCAAGTAGGGGGACGCTGCTCTTTTTGGGCGGGATCTATATCTCAACCGTATACGTCGTGTATGTCTTGTCGGGCCTCGGGCTTGTCTGGTTTCAACATGCGCTGATCAGCAGGGGATACGCCGAGATTGTCGGTGTCATCGTGGGGTTGCTGGTGATCGGTCTCGGCCTTGTCGAGCTCAAGGACGTTTTTTGGTACGGAAAAGGGATTTCCTTGGAGATCGCGCCGCGTCACAGGGAAAAACTCACAAGGATGGCTGAGCGGGTCTCGCTTTTAAGCGTGGTGGCAATCGGCGGATTCGTCGCTGCGGTCGAGTTGCCCTGCACAGGCGGCCCGTACCTCGCAGTCACTGCCATCCTCGCCAAGTCCTTCGACTTCCAGGCATTTCTCTATTTGCTACTCTATAATCTGATTTTCGTGCTTCCCTTGGTTATTATTCTTGCCGCCATCTATTTAGGGGCCTCCACCTATCGGCTTAAAAAGTGGCGGATGGAGCAAAGACGATGGATGAACTTGGCATCAGGAGTGCTGATGATTGTGTTGGGCGGATTCCTGATCGCCTACTATGCGTACGGTTGGTATCTGTGATGCGAAACACGCTTGTCCACAGCCTCATTCTGCTCATGCTGTTATTAACAGTGCAAAACAGCTGGGCCAACGAACAGTTGGCCCGCTGCATGGCAGAAAAGGGTTGGATAATGTACGGTTCCTTCACCTGTTCCGCCTGCCGGGCACAGCGCAAGGCGTTCGGAGAAGCCTTTTCCCACATCACGGAAATCGAGTGCAATCCGCATATTGCCGGTAATCAGGTCGAGAGGTGCCTTGACCGGAAAATTAGAAGAACGCCGACCTGGCTGTTGGAAAAAGACGGCGTCGAAATTGGTCGGATTGAGAACTATCAATTGTTGGAAGATCTCGTGGCACTCACGGGCTGCGATGGATAATTTGATTTCCGCTTCGGGACATCAAGTCACTTGCAATTCTTAGAACCGGATATGTCGGCTTGTGGCACTACCTTGCCGATCTCGACAAAGCTGAAGATCAGCAGCTATCGATGTAAGCGGCCTTTTGGGGCGGTTGCCGAACCGGGAGAAGATGACCCAAAGCCGGCTCTTAGCCCGAACGAAAAGCAGCCCCCCCAAAGACCGCTCCATGCTCTTGTATTCAACTGTATAACACGACCTCGCCGATGTTTTTTGCCTGAGCGAGGCTTCGACGGAAATATCGTTTTTGCATATCACCAGACAGGGTTTGGCGAAATTCATCGCTTAATCGGATGTCTCCGATTTCCTGCCGTCCGTCAATTATATCCTCCTGCTGTATTTCCTCCAATCGGGCCGCCTTATTCACCTCCGGGCCGATCAAGGTGAACTGATGCCGGGTAGTTGATCCGAAATCGCCGCTCAGCACCAGGCCGACATGCAGGCCGATTCGCAGATGCAGTTTCGTCCGGCCGATGCGGATTTCGCCAACGGCTGCAACCGCTTCTTCCGCGGCCAGTAATGCGCCTTCGCATTGCTTGTCGAGATCCTTGTTCTCCGGCAATACCCAGAATGCCATCAAGCCGTCGCCTATGAATTTATCTATATGGCCGCCTCGGTTTACGATCGGCACGGATTGGGCGTTGAAAAACCGCTGTACGATATCAGCGGAGCGCGTTGGCGCCAGCTTGAGTGTGTGCTGGCTGAAGTCGACAACATCGGAAAACCAAACGATTGCGCGGTCGACTTTGTAATCGGTTAACCGGCCTCCACCCGACTGAAGGCGGCGGCTCAAAGCATATTCATTGGTGTAGGCGTGCAAGATCCTCGTATCATCGGCAAGCTGGCGGCTGAGGGATGAAATTTTCCGACTGGCATTCCGTAATTTCAGGGAAGTGATTCGGGCAATATTTCGCCAGATGACGTCTTTTTCGTTGTGATTTTCGATGGCCGATTTCGTGACCACGAGAACTTCCACGACACTTTCGCAGGCCACCAGATTATACAGCCGCTGATACCCGTTTCCCAAGAGGTGCTGTTCGCCCACCACCTCGTTTCGGTGGCGAATGAACAGTGTGCGTTCATCCTCCATGACCGCTATGGAGCCGGTCACTATGATCCAGAGGCAGTCCGCAACATCGCCATGCCGGCAGATGTATTCGCCCTCGGCAAATCTATAGGGCTTTGGACTTAGCCCAGTTGGATTAGCAATATCGTCAACAAGCCCGCTGGCAATGAAGGCCTCATGTGCATCGCGTTGCAATTCTGGACTAGGTTGAGCTGATATCTCTTTAACCATTGCTCAAGTCTAACTGCCTATAACAACTTGGGCTTTGACCTGTATCAGTAAACACAACAATTGGGGCGATATCTCAATCGCGTTATCCCGAAATTCTGACAACAGCGTTGGGCCGGTTTTGGCACAAAGTGTCCGCACTCCACGCGCCGCAATTCAAACATCCGTCGTGGATGAACTTGGTCGGTATATCCGCTGAGCCGTCCTTCGTGCCGAGAACTGTGCTTTCCTGACGTGTGCATTGCAGCGAGTGTCGACTCCGAGCCC
>JAAEOH010000425.1 GCA_024244645.1 Hyphomicrobiales bacterium | reverse complement strand
GCTGGTGTTGTAGTTTTAAAAACGTTATCAGAAGCGCTGGCTGATGGGGATCCTGTATATGCCGTTATTCGGAGCACAGCACTTAACCAGGATGGAAGAAGTAACGGGTTGACGGCTCCAAGTCCGCAATCACAGGAGGCTGTCTTACGGACAGCTTATGGAAAATGTGGTATATCGCCCGGTCAGGTGCAATATGTTGAGACCCATGGGACTGGCACATTCCTGGGAGATCCAATAGAAGCAAAATCGCTGGGTAAGGTACTTGCGAGTGGCCGTTCACCGGACCGGCCTTGTGCAATCGGTTCTGTTAAAACCAATATTGGACATCTAGAGGCAGCCGCCGGTATTGCAGGCCTCATAAAGGTGGCTCTTTCTTTGAAGTACCAGGCCATACCTCCCAGCCTTCATTTTCAAAACCCAAACCCTCATATTCCCTTTGATGAATTACCTTTACAGGTACAACGGACATTATCGCCATGGTCCCGGGGTGGAGGTCCGGCATTGGCCGGTGTCAGTGCCTTTGGATTTGGTGGTACTAATGTACATGCCGTTCTGGAAGAAGCGCCTGAAATAAGTGTTACCGCTGTGGCAGATGAGGGGAAGACTTCAAACCTGGCTCATTTACTCCCGTTATCTGCTGCCAGCCCTGAGGCGTTACGGGCACTGGCACAGGAGTATAAAACGTACCTGAAAGAAGAGAATGTAAATCATCCATCACTACAGGATATTTGTCATACCGCCGGGACTAGGCGCAGTCACTATGAGTATCGGTCTTCTTTTGTTGGTAGTTCTCAGAGTGAAATCATTGAACAACTGGATCTCTTTTTACAAAGTCCGGATCAGGATGAAGGGATAGCTGTACGGAATGAAGCCAAACAGCGGCCCAGGCTCGCCTTCGTGTTTTCCGGCCAGGGATCACAGTGGTGGGGGATGGGGCAGACACTCCTTGAACAGGAACCGGTATTCAGGAAGTCACTGGAAGAATGTGATAAGTTGTTTAGTCACCATGCAG
>JAAEOH010000424.1 GCA_024244645.1 Hyphomicrobiales bacterium | reverse complement strand
TCACTGCCACGCCTGTCTCATCCACGATACAGATCGAAGTTTCCTTCAGTGACACGTCCAGTCCAATATAGGTCTTCATCGGCTTTCTCCTTCGTGCTTGCCAGTACGCAGCATAACAAGCTGCACACCGTCATCAGGCTCCGCTTACCAAATCTCATGAGCACAGACATCGAGCCAACGCGACGACGTATCAATAACTGTCAAATCGAAGGCTTTTTCAACGGAATAAGCCCAACCTTGCCGTTCACCTTGTGTCGCTGTTTGACGTTTGGGTGACAACATCATCGTCAAAGATGACCCCAAGCAGACTCCGCTGGCGAGCAGCTCTTGCTCTTTTTGAAATCTTACATCAAGGCGCGCTCGAGGGGCGTTTGAAGCTGCGGAGTAGCGGTTCCGGTCACGCAACGCTAACGTAGCCGTATGACCGAGGCGCGCCGAGCAAGTCGATCCGAAGAACTACTCTTCGAGCGCGAACGTCAAGGCGTTCGCACGCTCACCATCGTGCGCGGCCTATTTGTGCTGATCGTGGTGGCGACGGTTTGGATCGTCGGAGTCAGTGTATTCGAGAAGATCGCCACGACAGCGATCGCCGCGCTCGTGCTTGTTGCGATCGGGGGTTCCCTTTTTCTGCTGGCCCGTCGCACGGCCGTGGGAACGGTCGGGCTGGCAGGGTGCGTGATCGATATTGCGGTTTTGAGCACGCTCCCCGTCATCTGGTACCTGTCAGTCGGCGCCAGCGATGTGCAGCCGGCCTATATGCTGAAAACGCAGATTACAGTGGTCACACTCGGGATCGTCGCGCTCAACGCAGTGGCAATTCGTCCTCTTTACCCCCTCGTCGTTGCCGCCGGCGGCATCTGTGTTCATGTCGCCCTTCTTGTCTATGTGCTGCAGGAACCGCGCACCATCGTCTCATCGGATTTTGTCGATTCGGCGATGGGGCCGGCGCTCAGCCTAGAGTTGGTGCTGGTCAGCATGCTGATCATTGCCGTCACTGGCGCGGCTATGGGCTATCTCACGCTGATCGCACGCCGGACCGTTGCTCAGAGCGTCCGGCTTGAGGTCGCCAATGCCCAATTCGGCAGATATTTCTCACCCGGCGTCGTCTCTCGCATTTCCAGCGAGGCCGACACATTGCTCGGCGTCGGCGGCCGCACCCAGGAGGTGGCCGTCATGTTCTGCGACATTCGCGACTTCACTACCATCACGGAGAAACTGCCGCCATCGGACGTGGTCGAATTTCTGTCCCAGTATCATAAGCGCATGGTCGAGGTGATCTTCGGTTTCGACGGTACGATCGACAAGTTCATCGGTGATGCCATCATGGTCACATTCGGCACGCCAGACCCGAGCGACGACGATGCGGAACGATCAGTTCGCGCAGGCTTGGCGATGAACATCGCGTTGGCCAAGCTCAACGCTGACCGAGAACGTCGTAGCTTGGCCAAAATCCGACACGGAATCGGTATCCACTTTGGTCCTGTCATCGCGGGCAACATCGGAACCGAAGACCGACTCGAATACACTGTGATCGGCGATACGGTGAACGTCGCGAGTCGTATTGAAGACGCGTGTAAGTCCGTCGGTGAGACGATATTGATATCTGACGCCGTGAAGAAGCGCTTGCCTCCGGATATTCAGGTACGGCCCCTGCCAGAACAGCGAGTGAAAGGACGACAAGCACCTGTGCAGATTTACGCGGTCAAAGAGCACGCGAATTCCGATTAGTCGAATGACTGGTTGTGGCACGCCCCCGCCTGTCGGGGACGGGCGGAGACGGGAATCTCCGCCCCCAATTTCAGACCTCGATCGGTTCTGTCACACTAACTGGATGATCGGTTGCCGACGTCCCGGTATTGTTGTGGGATGCAGAAAATCTCCTATGCCCGACACCGATTTCCAGCTTTGATCATTCAACATGCGGTCTGGTTGTATTTCCGTTTCCCCCTCATCTTTCGCGATGTCGAGGATCTTCTCGCGGAGCGC
>JAAEOH010000423.1 GCA_024244645.1 Hyphomicrobiales bacterium | reverse complement strand
TCACTGCCACGCCTGTCTCATCCACGATACAGATCGAAGTTTCCTTCAGTGACACGTCCAGTCCAATATAGGTCTTCATCGGCTTTCTCCTTCGTGCTTGCCAGTACGCAGCATAACAAGCTGCACACCGTCATCAGGCTCGCACCAACCAGGAATTACGCCATGTTGAAAAAGTCTGGATTCCTTTCTGTGCAGCCCCAATCGTAGAACGGCATTTCTGTTGCCGTCGATTTGTGCAATTCAGTTCTGTAATTCGGTCAAATGAGGAATGCATTTCTAAGGATTTTCATTGATATTTGCTAAAGCAACTTTTTCAACACTATCAGCCCATCCCGGCCATTGCACACTTGTCGCAAACTGAATGGTTAACCGCAGATCATAAGGACGCTAATGCCCCAAGATGGAAATCCGGTCCCTTTAATTTGCATCCGCCAATCGGGAACCCGAAGGGACGGACGCTTTTGCGCCACTTCAAGGGGTATCGGGCGTCAGCCCGACAAAAGGTCCAGTGGACCTTTTGCACGCAGAACGCCCGAAAGGCCCGGCGCGAAGTCTCTCGACCGTATCCGGATATGCTCGTCGATCCTTCACCCGATCTTGGCACAAAATCGCTCCGTCAAAATGGTTCAATCGCAAACCTGATGCGCTCTGGGTCTTGCGGGCTTCACGCGCACAGATACAGCACCGTCAGGTGCGGCACTGACGTATGCACAACAAGAACGAACACACGGCATTTGAATACTATCAAGAATGATGCGCTGTGATATCGAGCCGACACTATTCTTGTGGTTCAATTACCAACCGAACAACCGCTTCGTCTTTGCTGGCCAGTCGTTGCAGGGCTTCGTTGACCCTGGCTAAAGGATATCGCGCCGAGACAGAGGCGCTTAGATCAAGCCGGTGATTGGCAATCAGATCAAACAAATCCCGGATGTCGGCCATGTCCATACCGAAAGAACCAATCACCGCATTCTCCCCGCCAACGAACGATATAAGTGGTGGCAGTACCGGGCGAACCATTCCGACACCGACGAAAACCGCACGCCCACCGCGGTCAAGCAGCCGCATGGTCAGTTCTGCCGTTTCCTGATGGCCGACAAATTCCAGCGCCAGATCAACGCCGCGCCGACCCAAGCGCGTGCGCATAAGTTTTGCCGGGTCCCCTTCGCGCGGGTCGATCGCCATATCTGCCCCAAGGTTCAAGGCCCGGTCCCGCGCCGCGTCATTGGTATCAATGGCAACAATGAAACCGGCTCCCATAAGCCTTGCCAATATGATGGCGTGCGTACCCAGTCCACCGCAACCGACCACGGCCACTGCTTCACCGGCGCGCAGGTTCCCGCGACTGCGCAAAGCATGAAATGGCGTCGACACGCCATCGGTGACAATAGCGGCCACATCAAATGGAATACCATCAGGTATGGCAACGGCTGCTCGTGCAGGTGCAGCTATGTAATGCGCCAGGGAACCGTCCCGGGCCATACCGTATACCTTGGATGCTTCACACATGGACTCCCGTCCAACACGGCAGAAACGGCATTGGCCGCACACAGCAGATGGAAACAGCGCGACACGATCGCCTTTCTTGAAATCTTTCACATCTGCGCCAACGGCTGCAACCTCACCTGCACCCTCATGACCGAGGGTTATCGGTGTGTGTGCTACCGGAATGTCGCCATCGACGGCCAGGTGAATGTCAGTACCGCATAAGCCGCAGGCTGAAACCTTAACCAGCACTTCATCGGGTGCAGGTTCGGGAATCGAAACCTCATCGATACGCAGCGGCTTGCCTGGTTCGACCAGGCGCGCAGCCAGCATAGATGCCATCATTCGTCTCCCTTGTGTGACGCGCCACGTAGACCGGCATCCAGAAACTCGAATGCCTGATCAAGTTCCCGCCCGCTTGGAAGCGGCACCGCGCCGAGATTTTTCCGCGTATCGCGCAGGGTCTTCAGACCGATGAATGACCCCCACAACAGATCGGCAGCAACACGTTCCGCCCCAGGCGGAACGACGCCTTGCAAAATGACTGCCAGACGGCGGAAATTATCGCCCGAAGCATTGGCGATTTCACTCTTGATTTCCTCGGAGATGTTCATCGTCGCCATGGGGCGGGCAAGATGCCCGAACACATGAACATATTCCGGATGTTCACTAGTGATCATGGTGTAGGTCTTCCAAAGCCGTGCCAACCGCTCCTTTGGCGGCAAATCGGCGGCAATTATTTTTTCCAGAAGATCGCCAGTATAGGAAATCCCCTCAAACAACAGAGAAAGGAGGATTTCATCCTTGTTTTGGAAGTAGTGGAACAGCGTCGCTTCCGACAACTCACAACGCTCGGCAATGCTCTTGGTGGTTGTACCATTGAAGCCGCGTTCAAGCACCATCGTGCGGGCGGCATCGAGCACTGACTGGCGGCGCGCATTCCTCTCCCGAAGACGTCTTTCCTGTATTCCCAAAGCGTTATTCTCCCAATAGCCGGGCAATGGTTTCGCGCTGTATTTCGCTGGTTCCTTCGCCGAGTTCGAGTACCTTGCAATCCCGGTAAAGACGCTGCGCAACGCTTTCGCGCATATAACCTTGAACTCCGCAAAGATGCAGACAGCGCTCTGCCGCCCAGGTGCAGGTTTCGGTGGCAAACAATTTGGCCATGCTGGCTTCGCGGTCGAACGGCAGTCCGGCATCGACAAGGCGCGCTGCGTGGAGGGTCAATTGCCACGCGGCTTCCATTCGCGTGGCCATGTCGGCCAGCGTAAAGCGAACAAATTGCTGAGCGATCAGCGGCTTGCCGAATTGAACCCTCTGTCTGGTATATTCTTGAGATTCGCGCAAAGCCGCCCAGCTGGCGCCAACGCCGAAAGCCGCACTGGCGATCCGCCCCAGGGTCAGCACTTTCATCGCCATCAAAAAGCCGGCGTTTTCCGGGCCAAGGCGGCGATCCTCATTGACGCGGCAGTCATCAAATACGATTTCGGCCATCTCTGACGCACCCATGCCAAGCTTGTTCAGCGGTGCGCCAACCGAGATGCCCGGATTGTCCCGTTCGACAATAAACAGCGACAATCCCTTTAAACCCTGCTCCGGGTTGGTCGAAGCAACCACCACCATGAAGTTGGCGAAGGTAGAATTGGTGATGTAAAGTTTGGCGCCATTGAGCACATAGTCGCCTCCCTCACGCCGGGCCCGCGTCTGGACCGAACTCACATCAGAACCGGCACCGGCTTCGGCATAGGCCCAGCAACCAATCTTCCGGCCACTCAATGCTTCCGGCAACCAGCGCTGCTTTTGCGCTTCACTTCCAAGGTGAAACAATGCAGCCGAAGCAAGTGCTGTATGCACATAGGCACCAAGCGCGATCGCAGATGAGCCACGCGCCAGCTCTGCACACAAAAGCGCATAGTGAACCGCTCCACCGCCGCTGCCGCCAACCTCCTCGGGAAACGCGGTACCGAGCCAGCCCAACTCACCAAAGCGACGCAACAACTCCTGTGGATAGCGCTCCTCCAAATCCCAACGGGTAGCGTTTGGACGGATTTCCTTATCGACAAACGCCCGAACCGAATTTCGAAACTCAGTTTCCGTATCTTCCAAAGTTGGGTCATTCATGTCGCCGCATCCTTGGCAAGTGAGATATGGAAGGTGCCCAGGAACAGGGCGCATAAGATACCGTCATTGTCGTATGTTTTTGTCTCCAAAGTAGCAATTGATCTGCCAAGCCGGATCAATTCCGTCTCGGCACGGATTCGACCACGTTTTGTCGGCCGCAAATAATTGGAGATGATCGAAACGGTTGAAACCGGCCGAAATTCACCGAGTGCTTTGGTCAACATCGATCCCATGGCGACATCGGCCATGGCATAAAGTACGGCGCCGTGAACCACGCCAAAAACATTACAATGCTCGTCAACCGCATCCAAAATCGTCAGAATACCACCGTCCGAAGTATCCTGACGGCGAATTCCCATTCTTTCGGTGACTGGATCGGCAGCCCAATTGCGGCCTTCTATCGGTTTTGCCGTGTTGACCATTTTGCCCACCACTCCACTCATCGGCCAACAAAACTTGCTGCCCTGCGTTCCTTGAAGGCTTTCACCCCTTCCGTGTGATCCTCGCTCTGCAGGCATTGTACCTGGGCGAAAATTTCGTAGTCGAATTCTTCTTCCATGCCACGCTCTAAAGATCGCCTGATGGCTGACTTTGTCAGGCCAAGCGCGCGAGGCGGACCTGCGGCGAGCTCGCCGGCAAGTTTGGCAACTGCGGCATCAAGCTCATCATCCGGCACAACCTGGCTTACTAGACCGATAAGAGCCGCCTCATCGCCATCAACAAATCGCCCGGTCATCATCATGTCGGTGGCTTTGCCCAGGCCAACCAGCCGGGGTAGAAAATACCCTGCTGACATGTCGCATCCGGCAAGGCCGATCTTTACAAACGGCGCACAGAACCGTGCGCTTGTACTGGCGATCCTAAAATCGCATGCCATGGCCAGACCCAGCCCGCCCCCAACCACATCGCCGTTGCAGCGGGCAATCACTGGCTTGGGGATTTTACAGATCAACCGAACAGGGTCGAGATAGTGATCGACAATAGTTTGCCATTCGTGGGGGGTTCTGGTCACCATCTGGCTAATATCAGCACCGGCGCAGAATTTCTTGCCCGCACCGGCAAGCACCACCGACCGTATGGCCTCGTTTTCACCGGCAGCAGCCAGCGCACCGCACAATGCGTCAAGCATTTCAAAATCGATGGCGTTCAGATGGTCCGGACGGTTCAAGGTCAGGGTCAGGACACCACCATCAATGTCACTCAGGACGGTTTCGCTCATTTCGTTATCTCCCTCAGGGCGTAGTCAAAACTACCTGCAAAAACGACTTCGCCCTCCGTGTCCTCAATCGTTACGTTAACGGCAACGTCGGCGCGTTTGTCCCGCTTATAAGCGCTTTTTGCCCGGTTGGCGGTCGGAGCCTCGATCATCGCTTTCGCAGTCATGCCTGATTCGGCTCGGCGGGTGAATTTGACCTCGGCCTGCCGCAGCAGCGGAATAACCTGACTGGCGGGCACCAGGTTGTTTGCCGCCACGCCGGCGACGGTTTCGGCAAGGGTGTACAGCGCGCCCGCATGCACGGTGCCAAAAAGATTGGTTACCTCGCGGCGAAAGGGCATGTGTGCATTTACAGTGTGTTGTCCCTGCTCTGTGACCTCGATTTTGTGCGGCGGCAGGTAGGGAATGCTGGCCAGAAGTTTATTTACATTCATGGCGTTGTATCAATCTTGAAAACGCGAGCAGCATTGTCGCGTACAACCTTGCGATAGGCTTCATCTGACAGACCCAGAGGATCAAGCTCGTCCAGCGTTCGACTAAATGGCAACAAAGGATAGTCAGTGGCCCACATAACCTTGTCCTGACCGGGTCCGCGCACAAATCTCTTGAATTCTTCCGGCCAATGCTTGGGTAATCGCGCGGAGGTCTCGATGTAGATATTGTCATGCTTCCAGGCGAGGATCATCATCTCGTCATGCCAGGGTTGACCGAGATGGCAACCAATGATGACAAGCTCGGGAAAAGCCAGCGCAACTTCGTCAAGATAAATCGGGCGGCCGCATTCCGATGGCAGAGTTGGACCGGTATGGCCAACCTGAATGGCAACAGGAATGCCCAACTCCACGCACTTCATATAGACTGGCCAGTAATGCTTGTCATTTGGCGGCAGGCCGATGGTGCCGTCGCCATACATGTATGGTTCAAGCCGGATCGCACGCATATCCAGTTCCTTAACCTGGTAATCGATTGCCCGCGCCACATCCATGGGCTTTTGAAGAACATTCACCGTTCCGGCTCCGACAAAACGGTCTGGATATTTTCGAACACAGGCAGCAACATCCTCGATGCTGCTGACCGCTGTATCTTTGTGGTAAAAGGTCGACAGGACACAACGATCAACGCCGGAAGCATCCATGTCGGCCACCATGTCTTCGAGCGTCTGACCGGCAAACTGAGCCATCGGTGATTTGTATTTCCTGAATATATGGAAATAGTCTTCGGGAAACTTCTTCACACCTTCCGGCGTGATCAGGGTCGCCCAGGCATCGATGGCAATCGCCTTTCTACTCATGTTTGTTACCTCCGGAAAGCTTGAGAATGTGCCGTGTTTCTTCGGGCGTTGCGGGTTCTCCACCGAGCTCGCGCAGGATACGAACTGCCTTCTCAACGATTTGTCCGTTCGAAGCGGCCAGTTCCCCGCGTCGGATGTAGACGTTGTCTTCCAGGCCAACCCGAATTTGGCCACCCATTGCCAAGACGGCACCCAGCATGCGAAAATGATTGGCCGCACCAATCGCCGATACCAGCCATTCGGCACCCGGCGGCAGGCCCTCGGTCAGAAACTGCAGGTTTTTTACCGTCGCCTTGGTGCATTCGCCGGGAATACCCATCACGAAATTGACCAGCAGCGGCTCTTCAAGAACGCCAACATCCATAAGTGCTGCAATATTGTTCAGCATCCCGCTGTGATAGACTTCCAGTTCCGGCTTGGTGGCATTGTCGGAAAAAATCCTGGCGACCTGTTCCATCTCGCGGTGGGATGAAAAAAGCGGCACAAAACGATCGCCGACCCAGGTGTCGCCATCATGGTCATAGCGGCCCAACATACTGCCACCGCCAACGCTGAACGAGGCGATTTCCGGCTTGAGTTCAGGTACCAGCAGGATACGCTCTTCCAGGGGTAACCCGGCCACTGCGCCGCCGGTGGAAAGATTGAGCACCGCGTCGCAACCCGCACTGCGCAATCCATCGACTATTTGGTGAAATATCTCAACGTCGCTGCTTGCCTTGCCGTTTTTGTCACGCGCATGCAGATGCAGAATAGCTGCTCCCGCCCGCCATGCCTCCAGCCCCTGAGAGATGATTTCATCAGGTTGTTCAGGTAGCGCCGGATAGGCTTGCTTTCCCTGCTGGGCACCGGTCAAGGCGCAGGTAATGATGGTAGGTTTCATCGGTTTATTCCGCCTTTGACTGTGCCGATGGTTGAGCTGGGCGCTTTTCCACGAAAGCATCCATGCCTTCCTGTTGCTCTCTGGTTAACCAGCTGTAACCAACTGCGCTGATGGAAAAATCGATGGCCGTTTCCAGATCCGTTGTCAGCCATTTGTGGATGATTTCCTTTTGCGATTCCAAGGCAAACTGGCTTTTTGAAGCAAGGATCTGGCAAAGTTCATCGACCGCTGGGCCAAGATCGTCGGCAGTGTGTACCTGTTGTACCAGACCGCGCCTTTCGGCTTTTGCGGCATCCCAAAATTCGCCAAGATAACATAGTTCGCGCGTACCCTGGATACCTACGGTGATGGGCAGAAGAGCTGCTTCGACAATCGCCGGGATGCCGCGATGAATGTTCGGCAGCCCAAATCGGGAACGGTCTGACGCGATCATGAAATCGCACGACAACGCCAGTTCCAGACCGGCACCGAGGCACAGGCCGTCGATTTTGGTGACCACCGGTTTTGAGTTTGTCCGCAATTTCAGAAAAGTTTTATGCAGCAACTGACCCATGCTACGCGCACCGAAGGCGTCCATATCTTTCACATAGGCAACATCAATGCCGGCTGAAAAGGCTCTGTCGCTTGCAGAATCGATTAAAATCACACGCACGCTGTCATCTTCTTCGGCGGCTTCGACCGCATGCTCGATTTCGCGCAGCATATCGCCATTGAGCGCATTCAAAACATCGGCACGGTTCAACGTTAGCCGCAGCACCAGGTTATCGATTTCGATCTTGATATGCTCATAAGCCATTATATCAACTGCCCTTGAAAATCGGTGTTCGCTTTTCCGCAAAAGCCTTCAGACCTTCACGTACGTCTTCACTTTGCCGAGCCGGTTCAGCGTAGAATTGTTCCAGCCGCAGGCCTTCAGCCAAAGGAAGGTGTGCGCCTTCGCGGGCTGCCGCGCGCACCGCCCGCACCGCAATCGGGCCATTGGCCGCAATCTTTGCTGCAAGCTCCAGCGCCTCTGCGCCAAGATCTTCAGCTGGAATAATTCGATTGATCAGGCCCGCAACCAGCGCTCGTTCCGCATCGATTTGCTGGCCGGACAATAACATTTCCATTGCTAGCGCCATGGGTACTGCACGCGGCAACCGTTGCGTGCCGCCAGCACCCGGGATTAAGCCCCAGGTCACTTCAGGCAGGCCGAACCTGGCATGTGGAACAGCAAGGCGGACGTCACATGCGAGCGCGATTTCCAATCCACCGGCGAGGCAGTAGCCATTGATCGCCGCAATTATCGGCTTGCCCGCATCGAGATTGCGTGTAATTCCGCCAAGCCCTGGCGCTCTCTCACCGTGCTCGCGGCGCTGTAGCGGGGTCATGGCTGCGTAATGGCTCCCCACTTCCTTCAAATCTGCGCCAGCGCAAAAAGACTTCGAGCCAGAACCAGTCAACACCGCCACACGAAGGTCGGGGTCGTCACGAAACTCTTCCCATATTGTGCAGAGTTCCTGCCCCATCGCCAGGCTCAAGGCATTGTGTGCTTCGGGGCGATTAATGGTAATCTTGAGCACATGCTGATAGCGTTCGGTTCGGATGCTCATTCGCCATTCTCCTGAACAATTGCAAAGCCTTCAATGTCATTGATATGGCCTGATCGCTCTTCCCTGAATACCACTTGCAACCTGATTCCAGGCTGCGGGTCATCAATCGGCCCAAGCAATTTGTGCAACATCGCTGTGTCAGCACCATCAGGTCGCACAAGCGCAAAAACACCCTTGTCCGGAACGATGGTCCAACTCACCAATTCAGCGCCAGGTCCAATGTTGACACTGTGAAGTCCTTCGCGACCGCAATCGGGACAATAGGCACGCGCGGGAGCCAGTGTCCGCTCACAATCGGAGCAACGAGAGCCGGTTAGCTGGCGGTGGTCACGCAAATTTATCAGAAATTCACTCCCCGCCGTTCCGGCGGCATATTGAAAAGGAATTTTGATCGCCTCTTCGCGGATCATGACACTTCCTCAAAATGCAAAATATCATCCATGGCACCATGCAATTCATCGCGCCACACGATCCGCATCCGCATGCCAACGGCGAGTTTTGCAGGATCGTTTTGGTTGAGAAAATGGTTCAACGTGGTATCGGACCCATCAAGCCGGATAAGTCCCATGCCATAGGGTCCGTCACGTAACTCACCAGTTCGCCCATCCAAAAACGGCAGATAAACCACCGTCCAGGCCTCCAGTGTGCCTACATCAGACACTGGAACCCATTCGGTGAGCGACAAGTGGCAGTTACCGCAAACCGGACGCGGTGGCAGATATCGGCGTTGGCAATTACCGCATTTGACCGCCTCAATGCGCTTGTGGCGAATACCGTTGGAAAAGCGCTCCATCGAGTCGCCCGAAGAATAACGCCAGCTTTGCACCATTTCGATGGGCACGGAAACTCGTTCGCTCATACCGCACTCCCCAATATGACCGCATCTGCCCAGGCGTAGACCCCATAACCGGTGGCAAGTGCCGTTTTTGCCCCCTCGATCTGATGCGCACCAGCGCGGCCCAAAATTTGCGCGGCCGCTTCCGCCACCCTGATCACGCCCGTTGCGCCCACCGGATTTGCCGACAGCACGCCTCCCGAAGGGTTGACCGGCAGTTCACCGTCGATCCCGGTCACACCGGCTTCGATCAGGTGTCCCGCTTCTCCCTCGGCGCAGAAGCCTAAAATCTCATACCAGGCCAGTTCTGCATAAGTTACCGGTTCATAGATCTCAGCCAGATCTAACTGTTTCAACGGCTCGGTGATACCGGCCGTGGCATAGGCGCTGCGGGAAGCGTCCCTCAACGTGCGCATGGTCAACAGACGCTGCTCAATATCACCGATATAGGGCTGCTCATGACGGGTGGCCGCCGCCTTCACCCATGCCGGCTTTGCAGAGAGTTTTCGGGCCTTATCGCCTGAGGCCACAACAATTGCAGCGGCACCGTCAGACTGCGGGCACATATCCATGAGGTGTATCGGGTAAGCCAGTAGCCTGGAGTTCAAAACGTCTTCGATTGTTGCGTTGGCATCACTGAGGTGCGCGTGCGGATTTCGTGCTGCGTTGCGACGTGACTTTACCGCGACGCGGGCAGCCTGCTCTTCGCTCACACCGCGTTCGGCCATGTACTGGGAAATCGACAGGGCGAAATTGCCCAAAGCACCCGAAGCAACTGCGCGATCCCAGAAGGGGTCTGTCAATGCCATTCCGGTCTGGGTATGGCCTTCGGAGTGTTTTTCAAACCCGACCACCAGGACAATATCGAACAGACCGGATGCCGCCTGATGAAATCCGGCAATACACGAACTTGTACCCGATGTACCGCCGGTTGCGATTTTCATACACGGTTTGCCGTTGGCAAACGCACCCTCACCAACCCACAATTCAGGCAACGCACGGCCCTCAAACAGTTCCATATTCGAAAGGATGACGGCATCAACATCAGCCGGCTGCAAACCTGCATCGTCCAATGCCCGACTGGCTGCCTCACGAACGAGTTCTGGCTGCGAAACGTCATCGCGGCACCGGGCATGGTTGGTCTGTCCGGTTCCAATGATTGCGACCGGCCGCATTCATAACCCTCCATCGACGATGGCAACTGCCTGAGCCTGACCAGCCGGTCCCCAATGGCCATGGACAAGGGCTCGTTTGCCGGCATTGCCGGTTTGGCGCAGCCACTTAAACGCTGCAACAAGGCGCGACATACCGGCAACCACTGGAACACAACCCGCCATTAAGCCACCATCAGGAGAGATAACCGTGCCACCGTCGATGCCGGTCGCTCTTAAAAACAATTCTTCTTCGTGTGGGTAGAAACAGGAGGGTTCGGCCAGATCGAATCGGGCATCTGCTGGTGGCAAATTGGCGACACGGCATGCCCGGTCGAATGCGCGCGTCAGTCCTGCCCAGTGAACAAGGTTCCGGTCTCCCAACCCATGTGCTTCCAGATCATGGCCGACCCCGCTAAGTACTGGGCCACCGGCATTTGATCCAGCCTGAAGGACAACTGCACAGGCGCCATCACCAAGCGGTGCACACATGCCGTTGCGCAATGGCGAAGTGGTGATTTCGCTCGCCAGAATTTCCGATTGCGAGAGCTTCTTCGCCATGCCGCTGGTCCCGGCGGCCCGGCGCTCGCAAGAAAGGCGAGCCCAGCGTTTCTCGGCATGCCGATCATGCTGGGCAAGCACATTGGCCTGGAGGCCAGCGGCGGCGGAAAAATTGACGCCCAATGGCTGAAGGTGGATGGGATCCATAGCCCATTGTGTCAGCTTCCCATTCGCGGCCATCGATGTTTTGGCGTGGGCAACCACCAGAACGGTATCATAGGCATGCGCCCAAATCTGGCATGCGCCGTGCACAGTCGCCGCCAGACCATCACCAGCAATCCGGGCTTCCGGTTTCATCACCGCGCCGACCACCTCGGTGACAGCAATGTTCGAAGCGGTCAGGCCATCAAAAAGATCCACTGACGCGGTAACGACAGAATCGATCTCTCCATGACCGATTTGCGCATCTGCAAGGGCCAGATCAACCGCCCCCAATACCATTTCGGGAATTGACCTGCGGTCTTGTTGGACCGGACCGGTTTCGCCGACACCGGCAATACGGATCGTGCGCATTTCAGAAATTTTCCGGTTCATTTACTGGGGCTTTGCGTGCTCAAACCCTCGGTTCGGGCGATGATTTCACGCATCATCTCACTACTTCCAGCGCCGATGGTGAAGGCCAGACAATCACGATAAAGGCGCGCCATGAGGCATTCTTCCATGTGGCTCATACCGCCGAAGATTTGCGCACAGGTTCGCGCCGCATCAACTGCGGTTTCACAGGTGAACAGCTTTGCCATCGATACCGGCCCGTCACAGGGTTTGCCGAGAATATGCAGATCAAGCGCTCTTTCGGTCAGCGCTTCAGCGGCTTCCAGGCTGGTGCGCACATCAGCTAAGCGATGGGCCCAAACCTGGTTTGCTAACAACGGGCGACCAAAGGCATATCGTTCATGTCCGTAGCGGCGCGCCTCCTCCCACATCAACCTGGTTTGGGCGCAGGCGATGAGCGAGAGCACCAGCCGCTCTCCGACAAAGCCCTCCATAATTAGCCTAAAGCCGCTGTTCTCCTCACCGACCAGATTGGCCGCTGGAACGCGACAATCTTCGAAGAATATTTCACCGGTATCAGAAGCGTGGGTACCGATCTTTTGCAGGCGACGGCCACTACCAAAACCGGGTGTATCAGTCGGCACCACGATCAGTGAAATTCCTCCGTGTCCTATCCCGCCTGTGCGCACAGCGGTGGTGACAAAGTCAGATATCGTGCCGTTCGTGATAAACAGCTTGGACCCGTTAATGATGTAATCATCTCCATCCCGCACTGCCTTTGTGCGCAGGGCCGCAACATCGCTGCCGGCTCCCGGTTCGGTAACACCCAAAGCACCGATCAGCTTGCCAGTGGAAGCCGGACGCACAAAGCGTTCACGCAAATCGTTGGAGCCGGCACGGTCGATGACACTGGTGGCAAATTCAGCGTGGGCCAACAAAGCCACGGGCACGCCAACCGAACCGCAGCGCATCATCTCTTGAACAAAAATCGCTGTATAACGAAAATCCAGACCGCCACCGCCAACATCTTCACCCAGACGCAGTCCAAGAAACCCGAGTTCTCCAGCCTTTTCGAAAATCTTGCGTGGTACCGCCCCGCTAGCCTCCCACGATATCACATTCGGCATAATCTCATGTTCGACAAATCGGCTTACCGATTGGCGAAACAGTGCATGTTCTTGTGTATGATCAATCGCCAATTTGATGCCCTGCCTTCCCAATAGCGTGTCGTGTCAATCCTGATCGACGCAATCGGCTATGACCATTTGGAACTGCGGGTGCCGCTATTCCAAAACCCACGTCCACTTTTTGGCGACACGCTATTAGGTGCCATTTCCTCGCTCATGATCGGAACAAAAGTACCTATCGAAGACAAGTTTCCAATCCAACTCCGTAGTAAACGGTAATAGTGGCACACTAGATTGTCAAGTGTCACTCGGTTTTCCAAAAACACTCGGAGACCACATCGCACATTCGTACAGCGCCTTGCCGGATGAACGAATTTGACATCATCACACCGGTCAATATTGGTCGCTGCTGGCATAAGTCGCTGTGGGGTAGTGTCAGTGGAAACCGGGTTGAGCCAACACGGCGGATTTCCTAGCGTCCGTGCATGAGAAATCCGTTCCGCTATTTCAAGACATCACCTGAGATCATCCGTCTGGCAGTAATGATGTACGTTCGATTCCCGCTGTCGCTTCGTCAGGTCGAAGACCTGCTTTAAGAGCGTGGTATCGACATCAGCCACGAAACAGTGCGTGTCTGGTGGATTCGGTTTGGGCCAATCCTCGCGGCTGAAATCAGGAAGAAACGGGCAACATCTGTGCTGCATCTACCACAATGGCGCTGGCATCTGGATGAGATCTTCGTTCGGATCAACGGTGAAATCCAACAGGCGATCAAGATAAATCACAGTGGCGTGAACCCGTCACAATGTTTGATCTAGATCAAATGTCGCCTGAACCGATCTCATAGCTTTCTCTTGATATCGTGAACGCCGCGTTCGGCTGGTGTCGCAAGGGCGTAATAGGGATGGTGATACTATGAAGCCAAAACCGTTGGCGAGGGTTCTTTCGACATTGGGGCGCGGGCAGTTGGAGGAAATGCAGATTGCGGGTAATACAATTTTGGAATGCTACAGGCGGCTGGAGAAAGCAGGCACAAACTTGGTCGCTCAGTGCCTGGCGAACCAAGGAACGTTTTACGAGTTTGACCATTACCCTAACGGGGACGTCCATGACAACGAAACCTATGGTCAGTATTTCTATCATGCCCACCGGCCCGAGCTTCGCGAACATGGCCATTTTCATACATTCCTGCGTGCCGGAGGAATGCCAGCAGGCTGTACCCCGGTGCCTTGTGACAGCAAAGAGACGCGGCCAGTGGGCGACGATGTGATCGCCCATATCGTCGCCATTTCAATGACCCGGCCAGGATTTCCAAAGGCACTCTTCACCGTCAACCGCTGGGTGACCGATGAAACTTTCTACTCTGCGAATGACACCTTGGTTATGGCCAGCAGGTTCAAGATAGACCACACATATCCTTGCCTTGCTGTGAACCTGTGGATCACAGCGATGCTCTGCCTGTTCCGACCGCAAATCGAATCGCTGCTCCACGAGCGCGATAGAACAATCGCGAAATGGGTCAAGGAGCATCCCAACGATGACGTTTTCGAAGACCGCGAGCTCGTGGTCACTTCAATCGAAGATATCGATGTGTCGAAACAAATCGCATCTGTGAACAAGGCGCTCAAGCGGCGCAAGGGTGCGGCTGAGCGTGAACTCACCGATTGAACTCTGCCCTGCCGCAGTTCTGTGGGTAGATAAAAGGAACCTCGCCCAATGTCGCCGTCGCATCACAAATGCTCATTGGGCTGACGGTGGCTATCGAGGGTACAGCGGATGTCCCCTGAACTGTAGTGGTTCAGATGTGATCTGACGGATGCGAAAGAGATTTTATGATCGCCCGGTCGAAATATGCCAGTCGGAATCTCAAGCTGTGGCAGGGGATCCGGTGATCTGGGAGGAATGTACTAATAAGGTGGAAAATCTGACTGGCGACCGGGAGCATTTCTGGGCCAAGCCGCATGGGTAGGGCTAATTTTTCGCCGATGGCAGATGTTTGCGTTCTCTTATTTCATGGGCCAGATCAAAGGTGTCAAAGGATTCAGCAAGCAGCGCACATTCTTCAAGGGCCTCGTTCAACGCCAAATCAATCTGCGCAGCCAAGTCCCGAGTTTCAGACGCCAATGCGGAACTGTAGTACGACGCAATAGTCCATGCGGTGTCACTGTGTAATTTCAATTCAGCCATAACCACTTCCTTCCACACCAAGACACTCGCTCACAATACCGGAGCTGCGCCAGTTCCTTACCGTTGACAATATTCCGGCAACGGGTAGATGGCACTCAAATCGTGCCCATTTTGCCGAGCCTGCTTCTCCGCATCTGCATACATCCCACCTGAAAAGCGCGGGCAGTCGCGAGCATGGCCCATCTCAACCTGCAGCCGGCCCAAGTCTTTAATCTTAAGTCCGCCTCCATCAGGCCCATCATAGGCATCAGCTAGGCAGACTCCGATCGGTCGTCCTCTCGTCGACGAGCCATCAATGTAGCATGCGACCACATCGTTTTTGGAAACTTGGTGCGCATCCACGATAGCACGCAGGTTTTCAGAAGATTCTGGCCCTCCCGGTTCGCTCTTTTTTAGTTGTCTTCTGGAGCCGATCCCTCCAAGCCTCACTTCTACAGCCCCTAATAGGACGCCGTCACCGTCTTTTACAGCGGCTTTCCCAAACAACGCTGCAATCGGTTGGAATCTAAAATACTCATCGTTGGTATTTACTTCTTGTCCGTGGGCGGAACATGTGAGGGCGAGAATCAATGGCAGTGCCATAAGTTGTTTCATCCCGCCACAATAGCTCGCCATGGTGATGTGGGGAAGGTGGAAAACGGCTGTATATCACTGTCATCAGCCTCAATCAGGCGGTGTGATGTCAGCGCACTTCAAACCTCAATCCGAAGCAAATTATGTTCGCCCATGGCCGCGCGGAATGTCCTTTTGCAAAACCTTGAGAACGAGTTTCAGGGCTTATGTCCGATGCGATACTGCGACAAGGCAAGGTTGATAATCACCGACTGCCTGAAGTTGTATAGACACTCCATATTGAACTGACAGTCTTCGGCCAAGCCCTCGTGCAATTCACTCCAATCCAGCCATGTCACCTTGTCAAATACGGATTTTCGAACCGTGACGTGCACCCCCTTGTAGGCCACTATGTTCCGGGTTGGTATTTGTGTTGACCTGCTACCGCCGTTTGGACCACCCGGCTGGAAATTTTCCGGGGATTATGGC
Organism: Hyphomicrobiales bacterium; assembly: GCA_024244645.1. Taxonomy (GTDB): domain Bacteria; phylum Pseudomonadota; class Alphaproteobacteria; order Rhizobiales; family Rhizobiaceae; genus Hoeflea_A. The sequence continues at coordinate 26,968 of JAAEOH010000423.1, read as the reverse complement.
TCAGGGCGGTGATGACGCCATTGAGCCGTTTATCAGCGATACCGGCGGTTTGTTGCCGATTGCACTGAGGGGACGGACTTCGTTGTAGTCCTTGCGCCTTTCCTCCATTTTTGACCTGGAGTCGTCAAGGCTCATGAACCAGTGCGTATTCAGGCACTCGGCCTGGAACTTTCCGTTGAAGCTTTCGATGAAGGCGTTTCGTGACGGCTTTCTCGGTTCACTTACAATCTCCTCGCGCGGCAAACCTGCACCCGAATTAAAGAAAATTGTTTCTAGTATGACGAAGCCTCAATCATTGGTAAGCGCTGAAATTACTGCCTCTTCGGTCGAGGTCAACAATCTCTCGTTGGGCCACGTCAGCCAATATCCATCGTTCATTACCAACAGCTTTTCGGACAATTTGACAAGATCGCCAAGCTGAATTGCATTGCGTACGAGCGCCATTGACGCAAGAAAAACACCCCCACCCGAAAGCGCGGCATTTTGTGCTGCAATCAGGCTATCGAAACGCAAGACCGGTTGTTTCAAAGGCGGATCCCCCGTGGTGGCTGACCACTCGTGCCAGCCATCCCTAGGCCCTGACACACCTACAATAGGTAATTGACGCCAATCTCCATCAGGTGCCCGGGCAAGCAACTCGGCAGAACAGGTTGGCACCAATTGCTCCTGAAACAATTGAACAGCCTCGCGATCCTCCCAGCCTCCATTGCCAAACCGAACTTCCAGATCGGCTTGTGCGGCATCAAAGTCAGTCGATCTATGGATTGCAGATACTGAAATCTGCAAATTGGGATTGGTGGAGCTTATTTCCCGCAGCCTTGGCGCAATCCAGAGCGCGGCAACCGAAGCGGGAGAGGCAATTATCAGTTTGGTTTTCGGGCTACCGAACAGATCCGCAGTGCCACGTCGCATGGCGTTAAGCGAGCTTCGAACATGGGGAAGATACGCCTCCCCTTCTGCCGTCAACTCTACCCCGCGAGCAAGTCGCAGGAACAAATGAGCTTTGAGATGCTTTTCCAAGTTTCGCATACGCTGGCTAACGGCGGCCTGTGTCAACCCGAGTTCATTAGCTGCTGCCGTAAAATTGCCGAGGCGACCAGCAGCCTCGAAAACACGCAACCATTCCAACGGTGGCAAAGGATCGGCATCTTCATACATAGCCATAATTGATTCGACCCCTTAGTGTAAGAATGCATTGCTTGTGGTTATATAAGTGGAGCGTATATTGCACAACACATTTCAGGGCGGGCCAGGGAGTAGCGCGCCACAGAGAATGCACCGATCAACATTGGATAGTATGATGCAATTTTTCTCATTTCTGACTGAAGGTGAAATCCAGTATGCTCATGATTCTTCGCTGGAAATACTGGAAGAGACCGGCCTGATTGTCCGCAATGAAAAGGCGCGCAAGCGTTTTGCCGAACACGGCGCGGTTGTGGATCATGAAACCGAATTGGTCAAAATCCCTGCAAAGGTGGTTGAAAAATACCGCAAAATGGTGCCGCCGACGATCACGCTGCGCGGCCGTGACCCCGCTTATGATGTTACCTTTCCGCGTAAACTTCCGGTAGTTGCGACCGCAAGTTCTGCGCCCGATCTTATTGATCCTGCCACCAGGCTTTGCCGTCGTGCGACATCCCATGACATCGCGCGTATTGCCCATATTGTGAATGAACTACCCGGCTTTGATCTGTTCTCGATTTCCACCCTTGCCGATGATGCACCAGCGGATCAATTCAGTCTGACTCGGTTTTACACTGCGTTGAAAAACTGCGTTAAGCCAGTCCGGACTTCAGTTTACAACATTCATGAAGCCAACCAGGTAATCAAGCTTGGCGAGTTGATAGCCGGTTCTCCCGAGGCATTCTGGGAGCGGCCGTTTATCAATTTCGGCTATTGCGCTGCCGTTTCTCCCCTGACGCTCGATTTCGACAGTACCGATACGATGATGTATTTTGCCGAAAAGGGCCTTACTGCCTACGGCACGATTGCACCAATGGGCGGGTTGAGTACGCCCCTTTCTCTCCCCGGCATGCTTACCATCATGAACGCGGAATGGCTGGCGGTTGCAACACTTTGTCAGATGACGAAACCGGGAACGGAACAAATCTACAATTTCCTGCCCGTATTTGCCGACATGCGCGACGGTGCCTATGCGCCGGGTGCAATTGAAATCGGGATGATGAATTCTGCTGTTTGCCAGATGGCGCGGCTCTATGATGTTCCGGCAGGTGGGTATCTTGGTCTGACCAATTCCAAAGTTGCTGATGCGCAATCGGGTTTTGAAAAGGGAATGTCTCCGCTTATGGGGGCTTTGTCAGGTGCGGACTTCATAGTCATGGGCGGACTACAGGATGCACTGATGTCCTTTGATTTCGGCCAGCTCATGATCGACAACGAGATTGCAAGCATGGTCAAGCGGGTACGCAGTGGCTTCGGGTTTAGCCGTGAAAGCGCATCGGTTCAGGAAATTAAGGATACTGGACCTGCGGGCATGTTTGCCGATAATCCTGCAACGCTGGAGCGCATGCATACGGCAACCTTCATGCCGGAACTTGCTGACAGGAACCTGCGTGAAAAATGGGAGCTGGAAGGCAAGTCAACCATTCACCAGCGGGCATTAAACAAGGCACTGGAAATTCTTTCCACACCCAACTCCCATGCGCTGGACAAATCAATTGATGAGCGCATCCGGGCTGAATTTTCAGAACTAGTGGCAGGAAATTCCACTCCTGTGGAGGGATGGAATCCGATTGCTGTGGGTTCAGCCAGGTCAACTCGCAAACGCCGCGTAAACCGCCGCGCCCGCGCTTAGGTCGGCACACTTAACGGAATCAGAAGCCTCATGAAAAATCAATTTCCCACAGATGCTAACATGGTCGTGATTGGCGGCGGTGTGATTGGCACTTCAATTGCGTTTCATCTGGCACGTGCCCGCATCAAGGATGTCGTGCTGCTGGAAAAATCCCGGGTGACCGAGGGTGCCACCTGGCATGCCGCCGGACTTGTTGGCCAATTCCGCTCCCAGCAAAACCTCATGAGCCTGATGAATGACAGTGTAAAACTCTTTGATACGCTGCTTGAGGAAACCGGCCAGGACCCAAGCTGGTGCAAGGTCGGCAGCATGCGTATTGCTAACACGCCGGACCGCTGGAAGGAATTGCAGAAATCCTATTCGTCTGCCCAAGCGGTCGGTTTTGAAATGAACATGATGACACCGGCGGAAGCAAAGGAGATCTACCCGCTGATGGAGGTGGGCAATCTTGTTGGTGCTGCCTTTATTCCCGATGACGGTCATATTGACCCGAATTCACTGACTCAGGCCTATGCAAAAGGCATCCGCAAATATGGCGGGCGGATTATCGAAGGCGTGATGGTCAAGGATTTGGTTCGGGAAGGAAACCACATCACCCAGGTGATAACCGACCATGGCAATATCGCGGTCGAGGGAACGGTTGTAAATGCAGGTGGACTATGGGCGCGTCAGGTCGGCTGGATGGCGGGCGTGGAAATTCCAGCCGGAGTTGTGGAACACCAATATCTGGTGACTGAAAAATCCGATATCATCCCCCAAGACCTTCCAGCGTTCCGTGATCCGGATGGCGGCTACTATGCAAAGCCCGAACCCGGCGCGCTGGCGATTGGCGGATGGGAAAAGACGACCGAGAAAGTCAACCCCAGGGAAGGCTTTCCATGGGCATATGAACGACATCTGTTTGATGCCAACATGGATCGGTTGGAAGAATTTCTTGAACCCGCGATGCATCGTCTGCCCGTCCTTGGAGAATTGGGCATCCGTACTGTAATCAACGGACCAATCCCGATCTCGCCCGATGGCGAACCGGTTATGGGGCCTGTGCCGGGACTTGATAATTTCTTTGCAGCCTGCGCCTTTACATCGGGTATTGCCGCATCCGGCGGAGCGGGCAAGGCGGCAGCAAACTGGATTATTCATGGTGACCCAGGTCTGGATCTGTGGGCCTTTGATATCCGCCGGTTTGGTTCCCTTCATGCAGGCCATGAATTCCTGCATGACCGGGCGGTTGAAAGCTATTCGAAATATTATGCCATTCACTGGCCGGGTGAAGAACTTGAATCTGCGCGCGGGGTGCGCCGCAGCCCCCTTTATCAGACGCTTAAGGATCAGGGTGCGGTATTTGGTTCCAAATTCGGCTGGGAACGCGCCAACTGGTTTGCCCATGGTGATATCCCGCAGGAAGACAGGTTCGGCTGGGATCGGCCAGGACAGGAAATGACGGTTGGACGAGAGCACAAAGCTGCCCGCGAGGGTGTCGTGATGATTGACATGTCATCCTTCACCAAATTTGAAATCAGCGGTCGCGATGCCTGTCAATTCCTGCAATATCTTGCGGTTGCTAATGTCGATAAAGCTCCCGGTGGAGCGACGTATACTCAGCTATGTAATGAGACCGGAGGCATAGAAGCCGATGTTACGATCATCCGTCGAACAGAAGATTGTTTCTGGCTAATTACCGGTTCGGGACTTGGTGTGCGCGATCGGGATTGGATTGAGCGAAATATCCACACCTTCAAATCTCGCCACAACGAAAATTGGGTGCCTAAAGGCGAACAACGGGTACGAAGGCGGGCTGGGTATATCCCGGACATTCAACTGCGCGACATCACCTCCGGATATGGTGTCATCAACCTCGCGGGACCCCTGTCACGAAAAGTTCTAGAGAAAGTAACCGGTGCGGATTTGCGTCATGAAAAATTTGTATTCATGTCCTCTCAGGACATCCGCATCGGTTATGCACCCGCTGTTGCATACCGGGTGACATACATCGGCGAACTTGGGTGGGAATTGTATATTCCAACAGAGTACATGCAGTACGTCTATGACACGTTGCAAAATGCAGGTCAGGAATTTGGCATTGTCAACGCCGGCTATCGGGCTGTTGACAGTTTGCGGATGGAAAAACGCTACCTGGCTTGGGGGTCTGACATTACACCAGACTACAATCCCTTTGAGGCTGGATTACAGTTTCTGATTGACTGGGACAAAGGTGATTTTCTGGGGCGTGAAGCGCTGATACAAATTAGGGAAAAAGGCGTTGAGCGTAATCTGTCATGTCTTGCGCTTGAGAGCCCAGTGCCTGTGTTCGGTGGTGAAGCAATCTTTTCAGGTGGCAGGGCAATTTCCCAGACCACCAGTGGTAATTTTGGTTATACTACAGGTAAGAGTTTAGTGCTTGGATATGTGCCGATTGAACATCTTGACCAGGCCAGTTTCGAGATCGAGTCTTTTGGAAAACGTAGCGCCGCAATGTTGCTCAAAGGTGCGGCATACGATCCAGCACGCACCAAGGTATTGTGTTAATTGAAATATGCTCAAGAGCTTGGCGGCGTTGATCCTCCCCCACTGAAGTGGTCCGCCGTTATGATTAGGAAAACGGAGGATTGGAATTCACCCCATTTCTGGCCCGGATGTCATGCAACGGCTCATCGGCAAATCCTGCTGCGGTATCCCCCCGGTATCCCTCGCCTAGCCCCGTATCGGAATTGTCTTGTCGTCTTTCACGATTTCAATCGCCACATATGAATGAGTCTGCCGTAACCCCGGCAGTTTCCCGATCTGGTCGCCCAGAACGTTGCGAAAATGGTCAATGCTTGAGGTGCGGACCTTGAGCATGTAGTCGAATTGGCCCGCCAGCATGTAGCAAGCCTGAATTTCCGGGATGCGTTTTGCAGTCGTGTTGAACTGCTGCATCGCATTGTCACTGGTCTGGGCCAGCGTCACATGCACAATTATCACACGGCCGGCACCAAGTGCCTCTTGATCAAGATCCGCCTGATACCCCTTGATGACGCCTGAGCGTTCCAGTCGCCGCACCCTCTCCGTACACGGCGTTTTGGTCACATGAACCCGCTTCGCCAACTCCACGATTGGCATCCGGCCATGGTCTTGCAACTCGCCAAAATGCGCCGGTCCATCGCATCGAATTTCTTTTCCGTTTAGCCATTTATCCTTATATTATTAAAATAAATAGTCTTATTACCTAGTATATAACAAATAACAGGACCTATAGCTAGCCATATTGCCTATAATACTAGACAGAAGGTTATCAATGATCTTGCTCGGTGTTGCTAAACTCTGTGCCCTGGACGGCGCGTCATAAATCGCGCGGAAAACCTTCCTTCGGGGGAGCGGGCAGCGCCGATATCGGGAGGACATCACATGACCGACAGATACATCGTCGGCTTCGATGGCACCGAACAATCACGCCGGGCACTCGACTATGCATCTGCCCGCGCCAAGAAGTCAGGTGCACATGTGCATCTGGTTCTGGTGATTGAATGGTCGCCGTACAGCTTCCACACGCCTGAAGAACTGAACGAACGGCACCGCCGGCGCGAGCAGGAGCTCGAGCGGGCAACAACTGTTGTTCAACCGGTTGCCGATGAGCTGAATAAGGCCGGAGTGAAGACGACCTGCGAAGTGCGTCACGGCAATGCAGCGGAACTGCTTTGCGAAATCGCAACCAACAAAAACGCGACCCAGATCATCATCGGGCGTACTGGTGATTCTGTGTTTACACAACGGCTGTTAGGAGGTTTGACGATAACGCTGGCGCAGGTCGCCCCTATACCGATGACGATCGTGCCATAGGCACAGGGCCCGCAAAGCGAGTCGAGCTTTATCAAAAAGGAAGGGGAGGATTCCCGAATGTTGAAACGTATTGCATGGGCTGCTGCCAGCCTGCCATTTATGTCATCACTGGCGCAAGCCGCGGACGGAATCGACAAACTGATTGGCGATGCGGTCTCACCGTTCGTTTATCCGATCGTCGGCACGGTGTTTTATTCAGTGCCTGTCTTTGGTGTCAGTTTTCCACTGATCGTGGGCTGGCTGGTCATCGCCGCGGTGGTGTGCACGTTGTATTTTGGATTTATCCAGTTCCGCGGCTTCAGGCATTCCATTGAGCTGGTGCGCGGTGACTATTTCGAGCCTAGTGATGCCGGCGAAGTTACACCGTTTCAGGCGCTGGCCACGGCGCTGTCGGGAACCGTCGGCCTTGGCAATATTGCCGGTGTGGGCGTCGCCGTTTATCTCGGCGGACCCGGCGCGACATTCTGGATGATTGTCGCCGGTTTGCTGGGCATGGCAACAAAATTTACCGAATGCACCCTCGGCGTGCACTACCGCAATGAGTATGAGGACGGCACCGTGTCCGGCGGGCCGATGTATTATCTGTCCAAAGGATTGTCGGAAAGCGGTAAGGCGACATTGGGAAAAATCCTAGCCATCTTTTTCGCGATTTGCTGCGTTGCCGGCTCGCTCGGTGGCGGCAACATGTTCCAGGCCAACCAGTCCTATGTTCAGATCTCCGGCATCATTCCGTTTTTCGAAGGCAAGGGCTGGCTGTTCGGCCTGATTATGGCCGCTCTGGTTGGCTTCGTGATCATTGGTGGCATCAAGTCGATTGCCAGGGTGACGGAGAAGATCGTGCCCGGCATGGCGGTGCTTTATGTCGGTTCTGCGTTGATAATCATCCTGATCAATTTCAGCTCGGTTCCCGAGGCGTTCGGCGCCATCATCAATGGTGCCTTTGCCCCGACAGCCGTCGCTGGTGGCGCCATAGGTGCCCTGATTCAAGGTTTCAAGCGGGCCGCATTCTCGAACGAAGCCGGCGTTGGATCGGCCTCGATTGCCCACTCTGCCGTGCAGACCAAGAATCCGGCGACGGAAGGCTATGTTGCGTTGCTGGAACCGTTCATCGACACGGTTGTGATTTGCACCATGACCTCGCTGGTAATCATCATCACCGGATCATGGGTGCCGGATAGCGGCGTGACCGGTATCGCGTTGACCTCCAAGGCCTTTGAAGCCAACTTCTCGGGCTTCGGCTACCTTCTCGCGATCGCAGCGATTCTGTTTGCCTTTTCCACCATGATCTCGTGGTCATACTACGGCCTCAAGGCCTGGACCTACATGTTTGGCGAAGGCCATATCAAGGAAATGGTTTACAAGTTCATCTTCTGCGTCTTCGTCGTAATCGGAGCATCCATGAGCCTTGGACCGGTTATCGACTTTTCCGATGCGATGGTCTTTGCCATGGCGGTTATCAATATCACCGGACTTTACTTCCTGTTGCCGAAGGTCAAGGAATTGCTGGCTGATTATCATGAAAAGCTGGCAAGCGGCGAGATCAAGAAGACGGTGAAAGCTGCCGCAGTGTGAGTGATGCACCTGCCCGATCATGCAAAACAACGGGAGCCGGCACCGTTGTGCCGGCTCCCGTTAGAGTCTTTCACGGAAAACCAGGAACCACGGAAGAGGTATTTCCAGATGATGAAATATTTTACTGAAAGGCCCCCGGGTATTGCCAGACAACCAACACCGGGTGACAGGTGCGCGGGGACACCGATTGCTCATGGCCGGCAGTGAACCGGCTTTTACGCTGGGCATTGAAGAGGAATACCTGCTTGTCGACAAGGAGAGCCGGGACCTCGTCAGCGAAGCTCCTGACGGATTGATGGAAGCCTGCTCGGATGCGCTTAAGGAACAGGTCAGTCCCGAATTCCTGCAGTGTCAGATTGAGGTTGGAACCCGGGTCTGCAAGACGATTGCAGAGGCGCGCGAAGAGCTCATCCATTTGCGTTCAACCATTGCGGATGTTGCGCGGAATTTCGGTCTTGCGCCGATCGCTGCATCAACGCACCCTTTTGCCAAGTGGGCCGACCAGCATCACACACACAAGGAGCGATATGACACTTTGGTCAGGGATCTGGGCGGCGTGGCGCACCGCATGCTTATCTGCGGCATGCATGTGCATGTCGGCATTGACGACGAAGACATGCGGATCGATATCCACAATCAGCTTGCATACTTCCTGCCGCACTTGCTGGCGTTGTCCACGTCATCGCCGTTCTGGCAGGGCCGGGACATGCAGCTCAAGAGCTACCGGCTGGTGGTTTTCGATGCGCTACCCAGGACCGGATTGCCCCAGCAGTTCGTCTCCTTCGGTGAGTATGCGCGCACGGTCAATGTTCTGGTGCAGGCCGGTCTGATCGAGGATGCATCAAAGATCTGGTGGGACTTGCGACCGTCAGTGCGTTTCCCGACCCTGGAAATGCGGGTCTGTGATGTACCGACGCGTCTGAACGATACAGTCTCCATTGCCGCGCTCTATGTCTGCCTGGCGCGCATGCTCTACCGGCTCCGCTGCAACAACCAGCGCTGGCGGCAATATCCGAAGTTCCTGATCGATGAGAACCGCTGGCGGGCAAAGCGTTATGGCCTGGAAGAGGGTCTGATCGATTTCGGCCTCGGAAGCATCGTGCCCTTTGCCGATCTTATGGAAGAGCTTATTGAGATGGTTCGTGAGGAAGCGCAAGCCACGGACTGCCTCGCGGAAGTCGAGCATGTTCGCGAGATCGTGAAAAACGGTACGAGCGCCGATCGCCAGAGGCGGGTTTACACGGATGCGATTTCGGCCGGCGCCGAACCTCACGAGGCCCTGAAAGCCGTGGTCGACATGCTCATCGAAGAGACGACAGCCTAATCAGCCGCCGCATTGACAATCTCAATATCGATGCCGCATTCGGGCCGGCGGCACCGTCAGGTTCGGACTATTTTCGTATGGGCAGCTTGGAACAGTGCCAACAATCGGATTCCTTGACGGTAGATACCGAGATCGACCCTCAGTTGAAGAAGCCATGGAGCAACCTCTTCTGTTTAAGATTTGGGTTTACAGAGACGCGATTACAAAGGGTTTTTGGCTTGAATTGGGGGCTGCGGACGTTCGGAGCGACATTGCATCTGAGGACCGTTTTTTCAAGCAGGACCCCATAACCGGCGGATTGGCTATCCATCATTCAGACTATGCTGCAACCAATTGGGAAAAACCCGCATCCTTGTCGGAGTGCGAAGGGCTCGAGTGCGCGGCTGTTTGGGAAGCCGGGCACGTTGAGGACCGCTTGGATGCTTATTTCCGCAATGAAGTCGACCAATGGTCCAAATCATTAGCAATCGATATGTCCCGTGTTCCGGCAGATCAACACACTTGAAGACACCACACATCTTGAATGGATGCGGGGATTCGCAGAGAACTGGATGGCAGGGCGCTATATACCCTTAAATAAGTGGGACGTTGTACCAGAAGCTGTCATTCGTTGAGATTGCAGCGAACAGCGGGATTGAGCCCTCCCTTGCCGTTCACGTTGTGTCGCTGATTGGATATTCAGATGAAAGCATCATCGTCGAAGATGGCCCTATGCTGCCGTTTGCGTTTTCGGTTCAATTTCCGAGTTGCCGACTCTTAAGACATCACTTGCTCACATCAATATCCAATTTGCGACGGGGCTCGAACGAGTAATGGAGCAGTTTGCGGATATGGACAGCGGTTTCTCCAGCTTCCTTATTTAGACTAATCGAGCGAAATCTTGCCGCTGCGGGAGTGAATGATTGCTTCTACATCGATCTCGATCATCATGCCTGGCGTGGTCAGTCCGGCCTGGACGCCGGTCAGAACCGGTTCAATTCCCTGGAAGATCTCGCCATGGCGGCGGATGAAGCCGCTTGCGTCGCGCAGGTCCGTCAAATAGGCGCGGGTGCAGACCACGTGGCGCATCTTAGCGCCTGCCTCCTTGAGAAAATCCTCGATCTTGTTGAAGATGAAGACCGACTGCTCATAGGTGTCATAGGGTGCATAGACCTTTCCGTTAGCCTGCATGGCCGTCAGGCCAGCTACATACACAAAGGGTCCAACTCGTTTTACGCGGCTGTAAGCGCCAGCTTTCTCAAACCGGCCTCCGCCTGATATGTTCTTCAAAACCATATCAACTGTATACAGTATACAGTCCGGGAAAATCAATCCTGCAATGGGCTGCTGCTGATCATTTGTCGCAGTGCGGTTAATTCCAAGCCTGTTTTCAAGACTGCGTTCGCCCGATTCAATGTGTTTAGACACGAGGGTGCAAACCTATGCGGCAATTTGGAGTTTGACACATATCACTTTTTGTATTCTGAATACAGTATACGGACATTGAGAGACAATCGAGTGTCAAGGAAGATACATCCATTATTGGAGGTGGAGAAAATCGACGCGCACGGCCGGGTGTTACCGTGCGGCAGCGCGGGATGTGCAATTTTTCGGCGTGCCCGACACAAAATATGGCGAAGAGGTCTGCGCTTGGATTCAGCTCAAGGATAACGAACTGGCCAATAAAGAGGAGATCAAGGCATTCTGCAAGGGCCAGATCGCCCATTTCAAAGTGCCGCGTTACATCCGGTTTGTTGATGAGTATCCAATGACAGTTGCTGGGAAAATCCAGAAGTTCCTCATGCGGGAGGCAATGGTCGAGGAATTGGAGATCGGCGAAGGCAAGCGGGCCTAAGCGGCGGCGTTTTCCGTGTGAAGCGGCAGTTATGTAATCGAGTCCAACCAGGAGGAATCAATGTTCCAGAAAATGCTGATTAACGGCGAACTTGTCGGTGAAGATACCAAGAAGACGACCATAGGCATTGTCAATCCATCCACCGAGAAGACCTTTGCCCGTGTTCCAAAAGGAACAAAAAATCATATCAACAAAGCGGTTGCGGCTGCCAAAAGGGCGTTTCCTGCTTGGTCGCAAAGGCCGATCAGCGAACGTCAGGCTATGGTCGAAAAAATGGCCGATGTGGTCTCCAACAACGCTGAAATGCTGGCCCGCCTACTGTCAAAGGAGCAGGGCAAACCGATGCCCGAGGCAATGGGTGAAATGGGATGGACCGAAGGCTATCTGCGCCACTACGCGTCCCTGCAGCCCAGCGGCCGCATGATCCAGAACGATGACGAATTCAAGATCGAAGTTCGTCGTGTACCGCTTGGCGTTGTGGCCGGCATCTGCCCATGGAACTTCCCTGTGCTAGTGCCGTTCTGGAAAATCGGCCCGGCACTGGTGGCAGGCAACACGATCGTGATCAAACCGGCCCCGACAACACCGCTTACGATTCTGAAGATTCTGGAATTATGCAACTCGTTTGTACCGGCCGGTGTGATCAATGTGGTTTGCGACGAGAACGATCTTGGACCAATGCTGACCAACCACCCCGATGTGGCCAAGGTCAGCTTCACCGGTTCCAGCGAGACCGGCAAGAAAATCATGGCCTCGGCGGCCGGGACGGTTAAGCGGGTGACGCTGGAACTCGGCGGCAACGACCCGGCCATCGTGCTGCCGGATGTCAACGTCAAGGAAACCGCGGCGCAGATCTATGGCGGCGCTTTCCTGAATGCCGGTCAGGTGTGTCTGGCCGTAAAACGGGTTTATGCCCACGCCGAAATCTATGACGAATTCTGCAATGAACTGGCAACGCTCGCCCGCGAAGCTATCGTCGGTGATGGGTTGCAGCAAGGTTCTTCAATCGGACCGGTGCAGAACAAGGAACAGTTCAAAAAGGTCAAGGCCCTGATCAAGAGTGCCGATAAAGACGGCACAATAATGACCGGTGGCGTGGTCAAAGGGAAAAAGGGTTACTTCATCAAGCCGATCATCGTGCGTGATGTGAAGGATGGCGACGATATCGTTGACAAGGAGCAGTTTGGCCCAATCCTGCCGGTGATTAGGTTCAAAGATATCAAGAAGGTAGGGAAAAAGGCCAACGCGTCCGATTACGGGCTCGGTGCCTCAGTCTGGTCTGGAGATGTTTCCAAGGCAACCAAGATCGCTTCCGGTATCGAGAGCGGATCGGTCTGGGTCAACCAGCACATCAATATCGGCCCGCACATTCCTATGGCGGGATTTAAAACCTCCGGACTGGGTGTCGAGCAATCGGGCGAGGGGCTGGATGAATATACCCAGATACAGGTTCTCAACGTCGCAAAATAGACGGCTAAAACGTATGTAGTATCCGGCGCCGCGTTTGGTGGCGCCGGCAAAACAGGTGAACAAAAATGCCAAACCCAAATCCCTACTGGTGGGAAGGGATCTCCCCATATGAAGAACAGCCGGCGCAACTGCCTACGGAATGTGACGTCGTTGTCGTCGGCGCCGGGCTGACAGGTTGTTCGGCCGCGTTGACGCTGGCCAGGGCCGGGGTCGATGTGGTGGTGGCCGATGCGGAAGATCCCGGATTTGGCGCGAGTACGCGTAATGGCGGCATGATCGGGGGCGGCTACCGGCTTTCCTTCGAGGAGATGGCGGAACGATACGGCTCTGAAATCGCCCATCGGCTGCTGCATGAATCTCACGTCGACTCGCTGGAGTTCGCCGCCAAGCGAATTTGCAAGGAAAAGATCGATTGCGACTACAACGTCCACGGCCGGTTTAGGGGCCAGTGGAACAGCGCCGAATATGATGCATCGGCCCGCTCGCTGGATGAATTACGCAAGCTGGTGCCGGTTAATATCGATATGGTTCCCAAGGAGAAACAGCGCCGGGAAATCGGTACGGATTTCTATAGCGGCGGCATGATGCTGCATGATCATGGCGGCCTGCATCCCGGCAAGTACCAGAATGGCATGCTGAAGGCTGCCGTTCACGCCGGGGCCCGGGTGTTCGCCAATACGCTGGTCACCTCGGTCGAGCGATCGGGTCTGGAGTTCGCGGTCATGACCCGCAGGGGCACCATTCGGGCTGGCTCCGTGATAATGGCGACAAACGGCTACACAAGGCGCAGGTTCTCCTCGCTCAAGCGGCGGGTCATTCCGGTATGGAGTTTCGTGGTGGCCACCGAAGTGCTGGAACCGGACCTGGTCGATGAGATCATGCCCGGCAGGCGCATGTGCGTTGAGACCCGCCATCGCCATTGCTATTTCCGGCTCTCACCCAATTCCAAGCGTCTGATTTTCGGCGGGCGGGCGGCCATGTCGAAAATCAGGCAGCCCGCGGCCACCCGCACGCTGCACAATCTGATGAGCGAGATCTTCCCTCAATTGGCGAACAAGAAGATCACCCATAGCTGGGCCGGGCAGACCGGATTCACTTTTTCAATGATGCCGCATATCGGCGAGGTCGACGGCGTCTGGCATGCGCTCGGATATTCCGGCAGCGGCAACGCTATGGCCCCCTATCTCGGCCACAAGGCAGCCCTGCTGATGATGGGCAACAAGAAAGGCCAGACGGCATTTACCCAAACCACTCTGGAGACGAGGCCCTGGTACCGTGGAAGGTCTTGGTTCCTGCCCTTTGCCCATAACCTGTTCCGCCTGACCGACATGAAGGAAGACATAACCCGCGGTAGGTAGGTGACGCCGAGATCTATCGATTTCCTTCATAACCAAAAACATCCAAATCATAAGTTCGCTTTCATAGCTTTAAGGACTTTCTGGAAAGCTTAACAATAATGTCCGAGCGATACACGGTATCCGCAAAGCCGAAGCATTTATTTCGAAACCCGGTGTGTGTCAGATTCTCTCAGGGCCGTGACTCCGGGATTTGGACATTCCGCAGTGAATCCTAGAGCAAATCTGGCTTAGATTGAATCATTTGACCGAGGCGATTTTGGCCGCTGACAAGGCGGGTCGCACGCCGTGGTGCCTCCCCACCACAAGTGCGAGCCAACGCAGTCAGGGGGCAAAATCGCCCGGCCCATTCATCTCTGAGTATCAAAACGATAGTCCTTTCAAGGGTGGCGGACAATCGGCCCATCGGCGTTGTTGCGCCGCTTGCCCGATGCACCGCATCGCGTTGCGCGACGCGCCTGGCCGAGTGAACCGATTTTCCGCCATCAAATGCTTCAATCTAAACCAGACTTGCTCTAGAGCGTTCCACGTTTAGATAAATTCATATCCGCATGCGTTGAAGTAGTTTCTGCATTCTTGTGGTGAGAACAGGTTCCATCTACTAACGATTGGCAATACCGCCGATAAGTGGCTTTCAATCTCCATGCCGGTAGTCTGGCGGTCTCTTCCGTGCTGTCTTCGATGATGAGCACCGGTGGAACGGGTTAATGATGCGCTTGAAGCTTCTCCCGACTAAGACCATTCCTGAATGTTGGCGACATTGCTGTCATATTTTTCAGCCAGCGGTGGGCGCCACGGCTCGTCTGAATCTTCTACTTTGATCACCTTGCACAGTAAAGCGCGCAATTGATACGTCCCCATGGCCGAGCAATAGGGCGGGTCCATGCTGGTCAGGGTATTGGCGTTCGAGCGCCAATTACCGTGGTCAGGCCCGTCCTCTTCCTCCGGAAACCACCAACCGTGTTGAACATGGACCACGCGGGCATCAATGCCATCGAAGACTTTGACCTTCTGGCGGCATTTGCCGCGTTTTGTTTCGATGGAGACCCACTCTCCGTTCTTGACGCCAAGCGACACCGCCGTATCGGGATGAAGCTCGCATTCCGGCTCCGGTCGGCCTTTGCGCAGTTTCGGCAACTGGCGGTATTCGGACTGGAAAAACATGGGAATGCGGGCTCCGGTGATCAGGATCAGCGGGTACTCTTCCGCCAGTTGCGGGGTGCTGTAGGGGCTTTCCGGGGGTTCCTCGAAGGCGGGTAGCGGATCGAGGCCCATGTCATCAAGAAGGGTCGAATACAGCTCGATCCTGCCAGTCGGCGTTTTGAAGCCGTCATCTTCGTATTTGCGCCATTTGAATTCAGGCTGATAGAACCCCTTCTCTTTTAGCTCTTCCCAGCCGAACTCCAGCGTGCTGCGCAGCATCGTGTCGTAAACTTCCTGTGGACTTTCCTGGCCGTGTGCGGTGCCAACTCGCCGGCAAATCTCGGTCATGATTTCTTCGTCTTGCACACATTCCCCGTATTGAATGGTTTTCTGCTGCGCCATAATGACGTTCTGCCCGTAGAACGGCACCGCCGGCAGGGCATCAACCTCCGCCCAGGTAGCCACGGGCAGAATCAGATCGGCCAGTTCCGCCGTTGGCGTCATATAAAGCTCGGCAACAACCAGATAATCGAGAGCCACCAGCGTCTCATAGACAGTCTGCACATCGCCATAGGTCGACAGTGCATTATTGCCGAAGATGAAGCCCGTGGTGACGGGATAGGGATCATGATCGCGGATTGCCTTGAAGACGCTCGGGATATGCGCCGACGGCAACTGCGCCAGTTTGCCGCTCAAGACCTTGAAGTCGTCATAGCCCAGGCGCTTCTTTTGTTGCGCCGTTTCCATCTTGTCGAACAGTTGTGGAAACGACGGCAGAGGCGTCATGCCGAAGGACCAACTGCCCGGCTGGTCGATGTTGGCGGTGATCGAGGCCAGACACAGCAAAGCACGGACGGTCTGAAAGCAGGATGGCGTATGCTCAATGGCGCAGCCCCATTCCAACATCGAAGGTCTGGTTTCCGCGTAAAGCCGCGCCGCTTCGCGTATCTTTTCAGCGGCGACCCAAGTAATGGGCGCCGCCCATTCCGGTGTATGTTGCGCCACGCGTGCGGTCAGTTCGTGGAAGCCATGACACCATTCGTCGACGAACGACTTATCCTCGAGCCCTTCCGAGATGATCACGTTGAGCATGGCCAGCGCTAGCGCGTCGTCGGTGCCGGGGCGCAACTGCAGCCAAATATCAGCGCGTTTCGCCAGCATTGTCTGACGGGGGTCGACGACAATTGTTTTTGGCTTTCGGTTAAGCGCTTCCCTAACGCCAAAGCCGAGTTCGCCGTCGGGACCGGAATAGATTGGATTGTGCCCCCAGAACAGGATCAGTTCCGGATTGGCCTCCGAGGTATAATTGCAGATCGGAAGTTGGCCCATGGTGATGACGCTGCCGTGCACGCGGGGCCGGAAGCATTGCGCCGTGCCGGGCTCGCACCAATTCGGAGTACCAATGGCATTGGCAAAACGCGACACATAGGGAAAATGATGCCGCCCTGTTCCGGTGCCTACCCAGATCGATTCAGCACCGTTCTTGGCCGTAGCCTTTTTAATTTTGGCGGCCATTTCGTCATAGGCTTGGTTCCAGGTGATCCGTTCCCATTGTCCCTCACCACGGTGGCCAACGCGGCGCATGGGGTATTTGAGCCGTTTGGGATTATAGATCTGCTCGAGGCTGGCAGTGCCCAGCGGGCACAGCTTGCCCTTGTTCATGGGGTTGTCCGGATCGCCTTCAATTTTGGTGATATCGCCACCGGAAACGTGCACCAGAACGCCACAACCGCCGTGGCACATGCGGCAAGCACTTTTGAAAACAGTCGTTTCACCCGCCTCAACATGGCACGTGGTGTTTACGTATTGATCCATATGAGCGTCTTTCCTGGCATTCATACAGAACCATTGTTCACCAAAAAACGAACGAAGGCTACAATAGTGTCGTGGCCTGGACGGCATAGTGGGTCGATTTGAATGAACTGCTAAATTGCTAAACACATGTGCCGCCAATGGCGCTTCGAAGTTTGGTCTCGGTGATGATGGCGACGCAAATATCAGGATCAAGCATACAGATGGCGAAGTTAACACGGCTAATTTTCTCGGGATTGGCTGCAAGTCGCGGACACAAGTGAACTGAAATTTTACCTAAGATCGTTCTCTGACATTCTGGATACGGCACCCAATGCCCCTGCGGCCCTCGGCCGGAGCTTCCGCTATGCCTTCAGCCACGCACAGACTGGGAGCCGGTCCGGCACGGCGAAAAATTGCTCAAAGTCACCATCCTAGAGCGTTCCATGTTTAGATAAATTCATATCCGCATGCGTTGAAGTAGTTTCTGCATTCTTGTGGTGAGAACAGGTTGCAGATTTGTCCGATGGCTTTCCAGACTTCGTCAAAGGTTCTTGCCGCTGCCTTCCTCAGGTGGGCTTTGAGTTTGGCGAATGCCATCTCAATCGGGTTCAGGTCGGGCGAGTATTTTGGTAAAAACAGGAACCATGCGCCGACATCTTTCAGGACTTGAGCTGCCTTTGTGCTTTTGTGTGCTGGCAGGTTATCCAGGATGACCACATCACCGCGCTTGAGCGTTGGCGCCAGTTGTGTCTCGATATGAAGATCAAACAATTCGAGGTTCATGGGACAGTCGATGACCCATGGAGCGGTTAAGCCATGGCATCTCAGGCCGGCAATGAAGGTCTGGGTTTTCCAGTGCCCGAGCGGTGCGTAATCATAAAGCCGCTTGCCCACCGGCGACCATCCGGTCTGCTTGATGAGCTTGGTATTGGTTGAAGTCTCATCGATAAACACCAACCGTTCCAGAGCCCTGTTCATGAAGGCAATGCGTTTGGTCTTCCACACATGACGGACCTGTTTTACATCGGCGCGCTGTTGCTCTTTGGCGTAAAGTGTCTTTTTTTGTGTGACAATCCAAGCCGATGTAGGAGGCGGCTCACCGACCAGGCGTGTACGTCCAGATCAAATGCCTCCTTCAAACCGAGACTGAGTTGCATTGTGGTGATATCACCGTTTTCCTCAATGCAGCTGCGCACCCAATCCTTGTAGGGTTCAAGCTTGCCAGAGCCGCGGCGATTGCCAGCAGGCTTGGCTGCAAGTGATCCGGTCTCGTGCTTCAGCTTGACCATGTCGTTCACAGATTTGATCGAAACCCGGAAATGTTCTGCTGTGGAGCGGTGCGTAGGTCCTTCCTCAACATGCGCTACAACACGTTCACGCAGTTCAATGGGGTGCGCTTTGGCCATGATGTTCTCCCTTCAAACAACATGAATCATAGTCACCAGCTTTTGGGAATCCCGAATCTGCCTAAACGTGGAACGCTCTAGATGCCTTACCGGATCTCGTCCAGAGCGTGGATTGGCGTAACAGGATAAACCAGCATCAGAGCCCATACACGTTTCTTTTTTCGGGAAGCATTCTATCTGCATCACGGCAATTTCGTTCGAATTGGGCTCTGAGCGGTTGTTGTTAAAAATCAGCGAATGGCAGCTCATGACCCATTCGCGACCTTTAGCCTGGCCAAAACCTGAACTGCGATGAATATCCTACGGTCTTTCAAGATGATGTTGATTTCATAGCCTTCGAGTATCGGGATAAAAACTCCCGCTCACTCACCTGATCGTCGGCAGTCGGCTGTTTTGACGAAAAGCGCTGCTCCCGCTGAGGAAATAGTGATGCGCCATCTCTTCCATCTTGTAACTACGTCGAAAGCGAACGTTGTTCCTCCAGACTCCTGCCGCACTTATTGCATTCCAAGGCCAGGAATTCACCGATCGCGCGTCGATCCAGGAACCTTCCATGGCGCTGGCTGAAAACCAGGCTGACGCTGCCAACAACCTCACCGCCTGTGATGATCGGTGCGCCGATCCCCATGACGTCCGGCTGCAACTCACCCTCGCTGATGCAATAGCCGGTGTCGCTGACCTGCTTCAGTTCGGCCAACAACCTTCTCCAACGGTCCTTGCTCTTCTCACCTTCGAAGTATTCCTCATATAACCGGACCAGTCGCTTTCTCGGCATGAATGCCAGGATCGACTTCGATGTGGAGCCTGAAAACCAGGGCAATCGTCTGCCCCTCACGAACGCGATATCAACTGATTGGTTGCCGCCCACATGGGCGACATTGATCAGGTGCTGGCCGTACACATTGGATAACAGCGCGTGACAGCCCAACAGGCCGGCCGAATCTTTCATGACAGGCGTGCAAATTTTCGTCAGCGGAGCGGTGTCGCGAATCAATGAATCGAGTTCCACGACGCGAGCGCCGATGACATATTCTCCGTTGGGCATGCGCACCAGGAGTCCCGACCGGCATAACTCCCGGACGTAGCGATAGGTGGCCGACTGGGTGTAGGCAAAATGTTCGGCCAGTTTATCGACGGTCCAAACATGACGGTCAGGTGTGAACGCTTCCAGGAGCGCCAGCATCTTTGTCAGACTGGTTTTTGCAGTAGCCATCAGCGCGTTCCTTGCACTCGGGCGGTGGTGATTTATGTGACATCTCGACCGACATCCGTATGAGATGCCGCTATGACGCATCCTCCCCACAAGTCAAGCATATTTCGTAGCCTCACAGAAAGTCACTATTTCGATAATATCAAAATCATCGAAAATTTCGGAAAATCATGTGCCTCGCCAATACACATGTAAATAACGTCTATCGAACGAAAAATCCATTCTTTAGAAAATCCTAATTTTCTGTAATTTGACAAACTGGAAAATTTTTGAATAAACTGTCCGGAGTTCGAGGGGGCGCCGACTGAAACCGCCGATGTGTGAAGGAATTGGGCGATGATGTTCTCGTTCGTTCTTTGGTGCCTGTATCCGGCACTAAAGCTTTATTCCCTCCGATCGGACAGAGTCCGAGCCCTGGTCGCAGAGAAAAACTTTGTTGTGCAAATCCAGGTCAAAGACTGTTCGCGCGGCCGATGGTACCAATTCGAAAACGGGCGGGTGACATCGGGCCGCATGTTGCGCGGCGACGTGGATGTCGGTGTCAGGTTCAAGACCGCGAGACTGGGCACCAAAATTCTCGTAAACATGTGCTCGGGCATGTTCCACCTCGCCCACCCGATCCTACGCCCCTTTCTCGATCCCCTGGCCGTCGTCAATGCCGTGAAGAATTTTGCCATGGAGGTCGACGGCGAGGACGAACTAACCTTGCATTTTACCGACCTCATGAACGCAATGCTGACCCATCATTGGGACCAGGGTTTCGCGCTCCCAAACGATGAGGTCCGTTATGTCAATCAGACCAACGGCGGCCCGGTCTTTGTCTACGTCAAAAACGGCCGGATCATTCGCATCACACCGATTGAGTTCGACGATGATGATGCCGATCCCTGGACAATCGAGGCCAGAGGTCGGCAGTTCACTCCGCCGAGGCGAACCACCTTGGCTCCTCATGGTCTGGCCTCGAAGTCGCTCATTTATTCCAAAAAGCGCCTTCTTCATCCGCTGAAGCGGATCGACTTCGATCCTACCGGCGAGCGTAATCCGCAAAACCGCGGAACTTCGGGGTATGAGCGTATCTCCTGGGATGAAGCGCTGGACCTGGCGGCAGGTGAGATCAAGCGCATCAATCGAGAACACGGCCATGGGGCAATATTCAATAGCCACTCTTCCCATCATACCTGGGGCAATATCGGTTACTATCTGAGCTCCAACATCCGCTTCATGAATGCCATTGGCTGCACCAAGATGGTTCTCAACCCCGACAGCTGGGAGGGTTGGTTCTGGGGGGCGTCCCATCACTATGGCTACACCATGCGCATGGGGATCGCCGAGCCCTACGGGCAGGTGGAAGATTGCCTGAAGGAAGCCGAGATGATCGTCTTCTGGGCATCCGATCCTGAATCGACTTGCGGTTCCTATGCGGCATTCGAGGGTACGGTTCGCCGGCAATGGGCCCGGCAACTGGGCATCAAGATGGTCCATATCGACCCCTACAAGAACGAGACGGCCAACTGGCTCGGCGGTAAATGGATTCCTATCATACCGGGTACCGGTCCGGCACTTGCCCATGCCATCGCCTATGTGTGGATAACCGATGACCTGTACGACAAGGACTATGTCGAACAGCGCACCACGGGTTTCGAGAAATACCGGGCCTATCTCCTGGGTGAAGACGACGGCATCCCCAAATCACCGCAATGGCAGGAGCCGGAAACTGGCGTGAAGGCCCACATCGTGCGGGCGCTTGCTCGCGAATGGGGATCAAAAAAAACCTACCTTTCATGCGGCGGTAAGGGCGTCGGTTTTGGCGGCGCAAATCGGGCGGCCACCGGTGCACAATGGGCTCGCAGCATGGTCTGCCTGATGGCCATGCAGGGACTAGGCAAACCCGGCATCAATTTCGGCAACCTGACCGCTGGCACCCCAGTCGACATGCAATTCTACTTTCCTGGCTATGCCGATGGCGGAATATCCGGAGATATGGAGGGAACCGGAGATCCGGTGCAAAACTATCAGCGCATGCCGCATCTGATTTCAATCAACACGTCGAACCAGAAAATTCCTCGGCTGCGCATCCCTGAAGCCATCCTCGACGGAGAAACCGAAGGCTACCCGACCGACCCGAAATCGCTTGAGGGCCAGTTCCAGAGGTTTTCTTATCCGTCGGCCGGCCATTCAAGAATCAAGATGATGTACAAGTATGGCGGCTCTCATTTCGGCACCACCATGGAATCGAACCGCCTTGCCATAGCCTATCGCTCCGACAGTCTGGAATTCGTTCTAAATCAATCCATTTGGGATGAAGGCGAAGCCAGGTTCGCCGACCTCATTCTGCCAGCCTGCACCAATTTTGAACGGACTGATATCGGCGAGTGGGCCTCGTCTGGAGGTTACGGTCACCACAATTTCAACCAGCTGAACCATCGTGTGATTACCCTACAACACAAATGCATCGAACCGCTCGGGGAATCCAAATCTGATTTCCAGATCTTTCTTGAACTCTCCAAAAGGCTGGGGCTGAGCGCCTATTTCGGCGAGGCAAAAACCGAGATCCAATGGTGCCGTGAGCAATTCCTAAGTTCCGATATCTCTAAAAGCATATCGTGGAAGAACTTCTTGAAAAAAGGATATTACGTCGTTCCACCGGAGAACAATCAGGCCAACCGGGCCCCCACCAGCATGCGCTGGTTTGCCGAAGGGCGCAAAAAAGATGTGCCGGAACCTTCACCTCTGCCCGCCGAGTATGGAGAGGAGTATTTGCGCGGCCTGCAAACCCAATCCGGCAAGTTCGAATTCGAACCGCAAAGCCTCAAACGCTTCGATCAGGATCCCGAACGCCCGCCGCTCAACCGGTATATCCCAGCCTGGGAGGGCCGCCAGACCAAGGACATATACCGACGTTATCCACTCCAACTGATCACACCACACCCGCGTTTCAGCTTCCACACGAATGGCGATGGCAAGGATTCGGTGATCAACGACATCGAACACCATCGGAGTCTGATCGACGGGCATTATTTCTGGATTGCCCGACTGAATCCTCTGGATGCGGAAGCGCGCGACATTCTCGAGCGGGATCTTGTCCGACTTTACAATGATCGCGGTTCGGTCATCTGCGCCGCGATGCTGAGCGAGCGCGTCACGCCGGGCGTCGTCCACAGCTATGAATCATCGGCTGAATATCAGCCGGTCGGAGAACCCGGGAAATCTCCGGACATCGGAGGCTGTGTTAATATTCTGACTCCGAAGAGACACATGACACCCAACACCTCGGCATCGGCCCCCAATTCGTGCTTGATCCAGATCGAGAAATGCGCCCGGGAGACGATCCAGCCATGACCAAGTGGAACCTGATCATTGACCTGGCTGAATGCCACAATTGCAACAACTGCGTGATCGCATGCAAGGATGAGTATGTGGGCAATGACCGACCCGGATACTCGGCGCCTCAGCCGCTGCATGGTCACAGATGGATCGATATCAAAACCAGGGAACGTGGCCGCTTTCCCCACGTGGACGTTAGTTATCTTCCTTCCATGTGCAACCATTGCGATGATGCGCCGTGTGTCGTTCATGGCAATGGTGCCGTAATCAAGCGCGACGACGGGATCGTGATCATCGATCCGGCAAAGGCAAAGGGACGGCGAGATATCGCTGAATCGTGTCCCTATGACGCGATCTGGTGGAATGACGCTCTCGATCTACCGCAAGCCTGGACGTTTGATGCCCATCTGCTGGACAGCGGATGGAAGCATCCACGATGCGTTCAGTCGTGCCCGACCGGTGCGATGAGAGCGATCAAAGTCACTGATCAAGAGATGGCCCGACTGACCGTGGAGGAGAATCTGGAAACCCTGCGACCCGAGCTGAAAACCAAGCCGCGGGTGTACTACAAGAACCTTTTCCGCTTTTCCAAGATCTTCGTGGCGGGCGAAGTGCTGATGAATGTGAACGGTACCGTGGACTGCGCCGCCGGCGCCCAGGTGACCTTGTCATCCGGCGGCAAATCCCTGGGATCAACCCAATCGGGTACATTCGGAGAATTTACACTCGATGGCCTTGCCCCGAACACCGGCGATTGTGAGCTGACTGTCTCCCATCAGGAATTCTCACCGCAAACAATCGCTCTCGATGTTGCTGACGAAAGCCTGGTGGTCGGCACCATCGTCCTGAACAGGAACCGATAGAATGAAAACCCGAAAGCTCCAGACCGTCGCACAAATACTCGCGGAAAGCCTTTCACGTCATGGGGTTGAGGTGATGTTCTCACAATGCTTGCCGTCCGCCCTGCTGCTGGCGGCGGAGGATATCGAAATCCGTCATTTCATGTATCGAACCGAAAATGCCGGGACTTACATGGCCGACTGCTTTGCCCGGGTCACCGGCAAGGTGGGGGTTGTTTCCGCGCAAAACGGACCGGCCGCGACACTGCTGGTACCCGGGCTCGCCGAAGCCTTGAAGGCATCCATTCCGATCGTTGCAATAGTGCAGGATGTCAACCGATCGCAAACCGACAAAAATGCATTTCAGGAATACGATCATCTTGCCCTCTTCCAGGGATGCACCAAATGGGCCAAGCGAGTAACCGAGGCAACGCGGATCGAGGACTACATCGACATGGCCTTTGCCGCGGCGGCCAGCGGTCGTCCCGGTCCGGTGGCGCTGATGCTGCCGGCCGACCTGTTGCTGGAAGAGGTGCATTTGCCGAGCCGGCGCAAGGCAAATCTCGGAACATTTCCCCTCGATAGAACTTCCGCCGACCCCCAGCGGCTCGCCGAAGCTGCCCGGTTGCTGGCTCAGGCGAAGCATCCGGTGGTGGTCGCCGGCGGCGGCGTTCACCTGTCCGGCGCCTGTGCTGAATTGGCCCGCCTGCAGGACGAGTGCCACCTACCGGTTATGACGACGGTGATGGGAAAGGGCGGGGTCGACGAGCGACACCCGCTTTCCATTGGTGTGACCGGATATGCGCTCGGCAAACTGTCGCCCGGATATCACATGCGGGATATCATCGCGGAAGCCGACGTCATTTTGCTGGTCGGATCGCGGACAAATCAAAATGGAACGGACTCCTGGTCGCTCTATCCAGATTCCGCAACGTTAATCCATATCGACGTGGACGGCCAGGAAATCGGCCGTAACTACGAGGCACTCCGTCTTCTCGGCGATGCAAAGCTTACCCTCGGCGCCCTCGCTGATGCGCTGGCTGGACGTCGCCCTCCGCAACCTGAACTGGCCAGCCGCATCGAGCGTGCCAGAGCCATGCATGCGCAGACCATCATCCCCTATGAAACGTCGTCGGCAACACCCATCCGTCCCGAACGGCTTGTAGCTGACATCCGCGAAGTTCTCACGCCGGACACCATCGTCGTTGGCGACGCCAGCTACGCAACACTCTGGCTGAGCTGCTATTTGCCGTCCTTGACGTCCGGGATGCGGTTTATCACGCCGCGCGGCCTCGCCGGCCTCGGTTGGGGTTTTCCCATGGCGATCGGTGCCAAGGTGGCGCATCCCGACAACCCGGTGCTGTGCATGGTCGGCGATGGCGGTTTCGGACATGTCTGGTCGGAACTGGAGACGGCGCGGCGAATGGAGACGCCGGTCATCGTCACAGTTTTAAACAATGGCTGTCTGGGATACCAAAAGGACGCTGAGGACGTGAAGTTCGGGCGGCAAACCGGCGGTTGCTACTTCACGCCCGTCGACCACGCGGCTATCGCCCGGGCGTCTGGATGCCGCGGCATCACCATCGACAACCCGGATGATTACTTGCCCGCCCTGAAAGAGGCGCTGGCCGCCGATCGGACCACGTTAATCGACGTCATCACCGATCCCCTGGCGTTTCCACCCATCACCTTCTTCGAGGGTCTTGAGGGCATACGCCAGGAACATGCCCCACCGAGCGGAGACTGACCATGCAAAAAGAGGCCCTGAAGCATCTGCGGACCAGCCTGGACGCTTATTGCGATAAATATGAGACGATCACGTTTCGGCGCGAGGACGGTATTCTTGAAATGGCTCTTGGTACCGACGGTGGCCCGTTGGTGTGGGGACGCCAAGCCCATGCGGAACTTGAAGAGGCCTTCCTCAACATTGGTCGGGACAGGGACAACCAGGTGGTTATTCTCACCGGAACTGGCGACGTGTTTTCTGGCCCGGTTCCCGAGGCACGGGACAATCGCAACAAACATCATCAATCGCCGGATGCGTGGGGCGAGCTCGGCTGGGAGGCCAACCGGCTGCATGCCAACATGCTGGCCGTCGACGTTCCCATGATCAGCGCGGTGAACGGACCGGCCACCCGGCACGCCGAGTTGCCGGTCATGTGCGACATCGTGTTGGCGGGCGAGGCGGCAACGTTTCAGGATTCGGCCCACTTTGTCGGCGGTCTGGTGCCGGGTGACGGTGTCCATGTGGTATTTCCGATGATCATGGGCCTCAATCGGGGGCGATACTTTCTCCTCACCGGCCAGGAACTGGACGCCAAGCAGGCGCTCGACTACGGCCTCGTGAACGAAATTCTGCCGGCGGACGCGTTGCTGCCCCGGGCCTGGGAGCTGGCGCGTCAGATGCTGGCCCAGCCAGAACTCAACCGCCGCTATTCACGCCTGCTGCTGGTGGAGGATCTTCGCCGTCGCATGAGCGAGATGTTGCCCTACGGTCTGGCGCTGGAAGGCCTGTGCATCACCCGGCCGGTGGACGGGTGAGCGCCCAATTGCAACGATCAACAGGGGTATGAAGCGATGGCAAAACTTGCATTTCTAGGGGCCGGCAGCATGGGCGCCGCCATGATCAGGAACTATCTGAAAGGCGGCCATCAGGTAACCGTCTTCAACAGAACATTGGAGAAAGCCCGTCCTTTGGAGGCACTCGGCGCGCAACTTGCCGACACCCCGAAAGCGGCGGTCTCCGGGGCGCAGGTTGTCTTGTCCAGTCTTACCAATGATGAAGCGGCGCGCGAGTGCTGGAATGGCGAGCATGGTGCGCTGCGTGGCGACTTTCAGCCGGGTGCATTTGCCGTTGAAACGTCGACGGCGTCGCTGGACTGGATCAGGACCTTGGACCGGCTGGCCCGGGAACGGGGAATGCGTTTCCTCGATTGCCCGGTCGCAGGACGCCCCGATCTGGCCCGCGCCGGCAAGTTGAAAGTCTTTGCCGGTGGCGCGGCAGAAGATGTTGATGCAATGCGGCCGGTTCTCGCCAGCGTCAGTGCGGCTGTCATGCATATGGGT
>JAAEOH010000422.1 GCA_024244645.1 Hyphomicrobiales bacterium | reverse complement strand
TGATCTCGATCATCCTTGCCAACGGAATGAAAGGACTTCCATCCTTTGGCAATTTCCAAGATGAGGTTACGAATTTCCATTAAAACAATTATTGGTGGTGTAGGCTTTTTGCGCAAGTTGAACGTTGGCGGGCCGATATGCCTTGATTCTGCAGGGGACCGCACTTCAATTATGTCCCCGCTTTCGGCCCGGAGCGGACATTGGCAAATAGCCGATCTGTTGCGCCGCACTGTACTCAAGCGGACCTTCAAAGATTCTGAGTATAAATAGAGCCAGATACCTGCACAGCGGATTTTGCTACCTTTTTTCTCTTCGTCCAAAGGGTCACTTCCTACGCATAGCAATCGGATGGAGTGGATGAGGTATAGTTGTTGCGTGGTCCAGTGGTCCTCATCATCAGTGAAAGCTATTGATATTAATCCGTTGCGAATTGTCAGATAATCTTGCGGAGGAACTCGGGCGCCGCTTACCTTGGACCTTTGCAAGGAGTACCGCGATCTGGCGCCGCTCAGTATACCCGGTTTTCCTGTGGTCGCATGGTGTTGCGTTAACGCAAATTAATCGAGGAAGAAGAAAATGCTGACAATTGAAACGCAAGAACAGATTGAAGAATTCGAACGTCAAAGGGCACTGGTTGGCACATACATCGATCACAGCTATAGCCGGGATAGGCTTGATTGGGTTCTTGGTGCGCGTGAAGGATTTGATGCCCATGTCGGGAATGCATTTCATCTTTTGATACCGCACACCAGCAACGGCTATTCCGTGAACCATTCCGATGAGCACCAATATGGTGTGGCTTTGGCGAGAGAAGTCATAAGACATCTTGAGATCAAGCACGCTGAGCTTCCGTGCATTGTCTTCCGTGCTGCGGGTGATGACTACTATTTTTTAAAACTAGGTCACAGGGACAAAGAGAACCTTCTCGAAGTTATTGGTCGTATCGGCGACCTTGCTGTCGAGTGCGCTCAGGATGGGCCGAAAGACCCAAACGAGTTTCGCGATTGGGTCAATATGCAAACAGCCAATTTTCTTCGCCGAGAAAAGATGCTAAGCGCTCTCAAGCGGTCATTGCCTGCTTTGAACGGATTGCTAGGTGGGGCGGTTAATGTGAAGGAGCTTGTCTAGCTTCGTACCGCTGTCGAGCGGGGCATCCCAATAATTCTGCAATTTACACCGTTATCTGTTTCGGGCCAATCAAAGCGTTGAGGAGTGTATCAAATTCAGCAATCGTTATTTCGGCCTCAAATTGAACCAGAACTATTTCTTCGCTCTACCCAGCTTTGTTCGTGCAATAGCGCGAGCCCTGCCGAGGGCGGGTGCCAGCTTTTCATCGCGTTGAACTAGAACGTCAAATATAACATCCAGTTTTGATAGATACTCACCACCATCCACCAGGAAACAGATACGTGCAGAGTATTCAGAGACAACCTCGTAGTATCTTTGCGTAGAATGATAGACGGCACACGCTTCCATTATTACCGCAAGAATGTCGGTTATAGCTGAGGAGGCTTCATGCATGCGGGCAATGACAAAACAACGGTCAATGACAGCTTGCGCTACAGTCTCGGATCGTGTGGCAAGCGCGAAATGAGCGGCAAGCTTCAGATACTTTAGTTCGT
Organism: Hyphomicrobiales bacterium; assembly: GCA_024244645.1. Lineage (GTDB taxonomy): Bacteria > Pseudomonadota > Alphaproteobacteria > Rhizobiales > Rhizobiaceae > Hoeflea_A. Next base: position 21,421 of record JAAEOH010000422.1, on the reverse strand, counting down.
TGTCAGTATCGTTAGAAGGATCTTGCATTCCAAGAGTTAATATGCGTGCCACGTTGTGAATCGCTCGCTCGGAAGGGATTGATGCATATGTCAACCCAGCGAGGCCCTTTACGTCGGACAAACAGGTGGCATGTTCGAGACTCGCCTCCACAACCTCCGACTCCTCTTGTAACGCGGCTGCACCGGTTGCTGCTATAAAATCGTCTAAAGGCCCTGGGAATATTGCAGCGAGCACCTTGTCGTCGGCCTCTAGACGTTCAGTCGCCGTATCGATCAACTTAACCCAATCGGCCGGTCTTTCAGCTTCTTTCAGTGTAGAGAGCACTCCGAGAACACGGCCAACCAACTCAGCATAAATATAATCTGGGCTGATCCAATCTGGACACCAACGCGGGGTTTCTCGTCGATCCACAACGCTATTCCACCAATATTGCGGGTAAAAATTGCGGAACACCCAGTCCAAAAAATTGCCGGCGTCAGACGTTTCGGCAAGTGCATCTGTTAACACACCCGCGTGAGCAAGCGCAGCAAGTCTTGTCCAAAAGACAGGTGCAGAAGCAGCTTTGGTAGCGCGGCGGATTTCTATAGTCGTGACTATCGCGCAAGCGGCAAACATCTCACAGCGGCGCACACAGCCTTCTTGGTCGCCGAGCAGCTTTCTAAGAAAAGCGCTACCGAGATCGACAAATGTTGCTCCTTTGTCGAGCAAAGCGCGGCAGACTTCAAAACCGAAAAGAAGGGTAAACGGATCTTCTGCATCTAACAGTGGAGATAAATCAGTGGCGTCAATGAATAGTTGGTCAAAAGGAATCAGTGGCTGCCACAGCGCAGAAAATGCTATTCGCCGGATTGCCACTTTCGAGTTGCGCTCGAGTAGCGAATGGCGGTTAGCCGTCAGCTCACCTCGAATGAACGATTCCATATCTTTTGCTTCGCCCAATGGTGCGACAAGTCGTTCGAAATATTCAGGTGCATCAGGTACCATAGATTGAGGACTGAGGGACCGCAGCTTCTGCAAGTTTGTCGCAAACGCTTCCGGAGTATGGCCCAAGGTTGTCATTAGATCATCATATTCGCGATCAGTCAGTGCTCTCTGCTTACCAATTCCAAGCCAATGGATCTCCTCAGTTTCCGAAACGGGCTGTACTGCGAAAACACGTCGCAAACCTGACATCCGAGTTCTCCGTTCAGCACTCAGAATATCGGCGTTGGTGAAAGCAAAGCCTTCGCCTTTTATGAACAGAGTCGTTTTGCCGCCGGATTGGCGGCCGAGCTTGGCACGCGCCCGACTACCATTGCTTAGCTTGATCATTACGCTGGCGCGGCCCGCGATCGCCGCTCTAAGCGCTGTGTGAAGACTCCCTGTTTCTACGGATAGCTTTTTACTTAGTGGGTAACCAAAGAACGGCTCAATGCCAAGCTTAGTTCGAAACTCATCATCAAGCAGCAACGGCATTCGCACGGACGCGGGAAGTGGGTTGATCAACAATGCGGCGAGCACCTCATCAGGAGCTTCAAATTCGACCTGGTCGTCGATCTGCGTCAGCTTTTCGAGGTAAGATTTCAAGAACTTGATGCCCGCATCCCAGATTTCCGGGCGGTTCTTCTGCATCGGGTCGGCTATCCGTTGCTCCGCCCACTGAAAATATCGGCGTTGCCTCCGTTTGTTGGCCTCAGCGAAAACCATAAACATAGCAGCTTGCATGCCTGCCTGCTGGCGCGCAGTTGCCCATAGAGTTTGATTATTCAGATCGGTGCACCAGGCAAGCGGATCTGGCAAAACCGACATTAGCCAATCAGCGCTGGCCGCGGCGCGCGCAGGATCGGCTGCTGCACGCCACGTTTGACGCACTGCATTGTAAATTGCCAGACGTATGCCATTTAGCCATCGGTTTTCTCCAGGGAGATATGCACTGTGGATCTGCGGAATAACTATGCCTTCACGAATGGCCTTCAGTTCAGGAGTCTCTCGAAGAGTCGCATCCTCAAAGGTGGCAGCTCCCAACCAATGCAGAAGCTCTTCAGCATCCAGCGGCACAGCATAGAAGCCACTTGCTCGCAACCGATGGCGAGCCAACAAATAGCCATTATTGTCCAACTGACCGGTCGTGCGCAGCGACGAAAGGACGTCAAGTGTTGTCGCGCATGGAACCATTCGATCCGATTTATCAGACCAGCTCGGTAGTTTGTTTAGGTTTCTGTCGTCAGCAACTACGAAATCTATGTCAACAAGATTTGACAGGAGATCAAGTGTTGGTGCCATCTCTGTCTGGCCCTCGCGTTGGTCATCCATTTGGTCAGATACAAGCACATCCCTTAAAGAGAACGCGACACGACCACTCTCAATACCTGCAGCGACTTGTTGACGTATTTCATCGATTGCCGCCAGTGAATTGTCGGTATCCTCGACATGCTTCAGATTCTCTTGTGTCTCTTCGCTGACGTCCGAGTGTACGTATACGCCCGCGACAGCGCTCGTTAAGCTTTCCAGAATGCCAACATGATCCAGGTACGTTACTGTGAGGTCATCAAGGTAAAGGATCGACGCCGATTCGACGGGCTGTGCTTCCGGCCAGCCTTTGTCGACTTGTCGTAAATATGTCTCTGCCGCATTCAATCGTTCGGACTCTATTCTTGCCGACAGAAATGAAAGGACCCGGTGTGTATCTGTGAGATTCGGCTCGTATTCTCCCATGTCCACGTGTTCTTCGAGATAGGATCCGATCTTCGGCACCGGAGCAATTCTGACCACCAGTCCACCCTGCGCCGCAGCCGTTTCCAAGAGCGTCGCCAAATCCTCGCCCATTTCCTTGCCCGTCGATGTAGAATGTCCTCTGGACTTTGGTATGGTCTTTAGGCGTCCGCTTGCTATCAAGGATTGGATCCTACGTGCCCTGGCAATCAGTGAGGGCTGCTGAATCCGAATGTACTGCCGTTCAGCAAATAAAAAACCGAGGGTATGCGGTGAGATAATCACCTTTTTGAAGCATCCCAACGCTCTGTCTAGGATGCCGAGGTGTTGCAAAGTTATTAGTGCGGTGATGTCAATGGCCACCGTGGCCTCGGAAGTAATCTCGGTGGCAGAACTTGCGCCAGAATATGCAAATACTGGGAAACTTATTCTTTGATCCTGTGCATCAAGGTTGCGTTGGGCTTGGCTGAGCGTTAGGTCAAGCAGGCGGCGATTTACAGCCCGCGCTACCATGAAAGCTGGAATTTCGGCTTCACGTAGAGCCTTGTCGAGCTTGTTAGTGTGCTCCCTCCAGTTGGATGTATGTTCGATGATCTTGCGAAATGACACACTTTGTACTGGTCCATCCGGGCCAGAAAGTTCGATCGCCCTCTGAAACCATTCATGGGCTTTTGGCTGATACCCTTCCTCTCCAGATTCGGTTGCGAGGATATACGCTGAAAGATAGACGTGTGGATTTTCTGGTGCTTTTGCTATCGCTGCATTGCGAAACACATCTACGTATGGGCTATTGACCTCCAAGCACAGCCGGGCTAGCCGCATGCACTCCTCTGGTGAAAGCGTGTCCAGCCGATTCACTTCATAGCTAACGATGCTCTGAAGGTACCCCCAGTCGCCTGTTTCTACTGAAGTATTGATGGCCAACTCTCGGTCGTTTGCATCTCCACGTGCCGAGAGCATTTTGTGCGCGATCTCTCGCGCTTCGACGACGCGACCAACACGATATAACGCCCATCCCTTGATTGCTTCATATTCGGGATCAAGTCCCATCTGGTCTGGAAGTTCATCGCAAAGCTCAATGAGTTCTGCGTCACGTTGGTCTTCATACAGGGACTTTATAGCTACATCGAAATCTTGCAGATTTCTCGTTTCCCGAACCAATTTTGGTGCATACTCAGCAAGCAATTTTGTGTCGTGTCGAGTTCGCAAACCCCCGACGAGCATTTGCAGCTCTTGCAGACTCTTGGATTGCTCGTAGCGTTGTCGATGCCACTCCACTTCATCGTTGTTTTCGATCGCAACAATTAGTTCTTCGGCATCGTTGGCCTGTTCGTCAGTGAGATGACAGGCGCGATGCTGGACGAGCATCTGCCTTGCATCATCAATTCGGCCACTGCGGGCAAGCGCCTCTATTTCGACTGCAGCAAGAAAGCCCAGCGCAAGGTCGCTTTGCGCAAAGAGGTCTTCGCGATGTGCGACAAAAAAAGTGTTGATCGAGTAGGGATCGCCACCGTGAACCGCCAGCAGGAAGGCAGCGAAAAGCTCATCGGCGGTCCAACCGCCGAGTTCCTTTCGGCTGTTGAGGCTGCGTAGTAGTGCATCGCTCTCAAACGGTACGTCGTACGCGAGCGCCAGACGAACGCGTTGAAGGATAGTCCCGGGATCAGCGAGTTCGGCCACCAACTGTGCATGAGCATCATCGCGCTTGGTCGGAATTTCAATTCGAAGCCAGAGAGCAAACTCCGATAAGAATTCAACCAAGTGGTCGACGCCGAGTTCCTGTACTCGACCAAGTAACATCTGCAAGTCAGCTAGTGCTGCACTTACAAGTTTGTCCGAAGACGGCCCGCTAGCAAACTGCAGTGCGCACGGGTCAATTGGCATTCCATGGAACAGGACAGATCTTTTATCATGGGGAAGCAAAGATGCAAGCAGGAGTTGCGCTCTTAGCAAATAAAGCGCCGGGATTTCATCGAGATAAGAGTCTGGAATCCCTTCCATAAAATCTAATGCGGCATCGAATTCACCTTTATTGATCGCACTGATCACCAGGTTCAGCGCACTCGGCGGTGTGAGATCAGCAGCTTCAAGATTTTCTGAGCGCGCCCATTCCAAGGCGGTAGCAGATCCGCGCTGTCGTACTAACACGAAGAACACCGCTGATCGGGCGTCTATATCATGGCGTGTCTTGAGGTCACGTAAGGCGGCGCCAGGATCTCCAGAGCCCTCTTTTAAATACGCATCCACCACGAAGAGATCGCGTGTAGGATCAAGTTTCGCGGCCTCGTTACGGAATCTTTCAGCTGCCACCATTGTCTCAGGAATCGCGTTGGCCCGGGCGGCCTTGTCGCACACTTCCGCGCGAAGTGTTTGTGAGGCAAGCGCCAAATCACCCTTGATGGCACGGTTGGCGAGAGATGCTAGCTCTTTTGAGGTGTTTGTTCGGCTGAATCCCCGTCGCCCTAGCGCCTTGGAAAACTCAGTCTCTAACTCTCTGTCAGCGATATTTCTTGGTAATAAAATTGTCGGTTCAGAAACTCTTCCTCTGAGACTTTTAGCAACTGCAGCAAGATCTTCTTTGGTGGCGAGGTCGGCCTGAGACTGAGCGAGTAACTCAAGTATATGCTCTTGGTTTGAGGAAGATGCCGAGATGTGAGGATCACCATCAGGCCGGCCGGTCTGGTATTGTGTCAAGGTTTCCGTGTTGGATGGGGCACTTCGAAGCGATAGACGTCTGATTGCTTCCTGTGGACAGACCACAATAACCCACGGGCGTCCGAAGAAATCATCAATAATCTCCGGATGTGGAATTAGCAGTTCAGTTAGTAGAACGGTATCTATAGGATTGAACGCGATGTTACGAGACGAAAGGATTGTTCGGGCTTCTTCAACAGCCTCCACTACCTTTGTCTTTTCCAGAGGGCACGCAAATACCAGCGTAAATTGCTTCGCTTCTTTCGTCCAAGAGTGTTTCAGAAAAATGTTTAGCGCCTTTTTGACATCTGCTGCAGTGGCGTTCTTGTATCGCTTTGTCTGCCAAACCTCATAGCAACCATCTTTACGGCGAACCAGAAGATCTATTCCATATTGTTTCTGTCCGCGCTTACCATATGTCCAAGCGCGCTCAACCTCACTGTCCGCGTCAGCAAGTCTACGACATAGCCTCTCGAAATTTTCCCAACTAAGTTCAAGAAACGGCAGCCTATCAACGCGTGTTTGCACCGGCGGGCTGACTGTTTCCTTTGTCGGCTGTGCAGTGAGCCAGTCCGGATTTTCCTCATGGCTTGGCGCGGCGATTCGGAGGGGTCGAGAGGTCATACACAATTCTCGCCAATATTATCGCTGATGTCATCCGAATCTGAAACAGCACTGTCTAGGGTTCGGTGTTCGACGATGGTGTAGGCATTGTTTCAAGTCGATCCGCACTGGAACACATGTCTACGGATCAGGCTTCAAAGGGGTTTCAGCTGGCAAATCGTCCTTTGTGTTGTCAGGCTGGTCTTTCAACCGCTACCTAGATGCGGCCGGAATGCATCCAGTCACGACAATATACGTCACCACTTTACACGTTTTGTTCAACTGGACTTATCGCCTGCCGCCCTTATTGCGACAAATTATATTGTTCTTCGCATTTGCAGCGAACGTCCGCTCTCCCCCCGTTTCGACTGACACAGTGTGTTCGGCAAAGGTCTCTAGTGTTCGAATCTCGGTTATTAGTGGCAACGTGGATTTCCTAAATAATCAAGGTGTGATTCAATGAGGCAGGAGGACCTGAATACGTCTAATCTGCTCGCTCTTGCTTAGATAGATTGACAGACCGATACCGAGTGTGCGACGCCGACTTATATTTCTATCTCACAAGAAAGTTTCCGCTGAAGAGCGTGCCGCCTCGCTCGACACACGAAACAGCTCGCCGACGAAAGAAGAAGCAAGCACCCCTCAAAACCGCTTCATGTAGAGTGTAAGTCACCGCTTTATTTACCTTGAAATTGAAGCCGCTCGCTACCATATGATTGCTATGGCGCGGGCTTGGCCTCGGATGTTCGACCGCGCTAGCATACATTGGCAAATGCCGACTTACAGTCCCGTAACGTCCGTACCACACTGGCCTAAGGAGAATGCCAGTGTCTTCCGAAAATCAAAGTGAAACGTTCTTGACGGCTGCGCAGGTCGCCGAGCGATACAACCTTTCCAAAATGACCCTGTGGAGATGGTGCAACGACGCGCGCTATCGCCAGCAGGGTTTTCCATGCCCGATGAAATTCGGGGCGCGCAACTATTGGCGGCTGAGCGAATTGGAAAGTTGGGAACGTAGCCGTGCAGTCGCGATAAAACAGCCTACGACAAAACCACCTAAGTCAAAGCTGAGTGCGTCGGCACAGGCAAAACGGGCAGAAATACTCGCGAAGCCTCGTGTTGACCATATCATTGAGACCCTCCGTGACTTGACCCGCGAAGAGGCCAAGCTTTTGCACAAGGCTCTAAACGGCCCAGCTAACACGACCAGCTAACAACCATTTCAGACATGACAAAGGTCCGGAGCCCCGATATAGGGGCTTCGTCGACCTGCTCGGCATCTGTTAGTTCAGTTGTTAGTTCACGCCTAATTATGCGGAATATAGCACAGACAAGAAATCGCCAATGCAGCGCTAAATCTTTGATATAGACGGGAGATATTTGGTGAGCCGACGGGGTCTCGAACCCCGGACCTACTGATTAAAAGTCAGTTGCTCTACCAGCTGAGCTATCGGCTCCCGACGGGCGCCGAAGCGGCCCTCAAGAATTGCGCGGAACATATGCATGCGGCCATGGCTGGTCAACTGCAAAATTCAATCATCAGCTTTCTTTTTCAGTTTTCATTTCCCCGCTCAAAAAGGTGACTGGCGCATGAACGCCAAGAGCCGTATTAGAAGGGTAGACACAACGCGGACGAGACCTTTGAACATAGCAGATATTTCCGTTCTGACCGCTATTTTTGCCGGTGGACTTTCATTCCTTTCTCCCTGCGTGCTGCCGCTTGTGCCGCCTTACCTTTGTTATATGGCCGGCGTCAGCATGGACGAATTTCAAAGCGGCAGAGAGGGTGCAGGTGACACGCGCCGCTCGATCATGCTCGCATCGTTCTTTTTCACATTGGGATTTTCAACGGTTTTTGTGGCACTTGGAGCCGGCGCGTCCAGTATTGGCGGGCTGCTGCGGTCGCACATGGACATCCTCTCGCAGATCGCCGGCGTGGTCATCATCATCATGGGACTGCATTTTCTCGGGCTGTTCCGGATCGGATTCCTGAACCGCGAGGCCCGTTTCCAGAGCGGCGGCACACCCGCGACAATGACCGGCGCGTATATTATGGGACTGGCGTTTGCCTTTGGCTGGACCCCTTGCATTGGTCCGGTGCTCGGAGCGATTTTGGGCGTTGCAAGTGCCCGCGATACTGTAGGAGACGGTGCTTTTCTGCTCGCGGCCTATTCGCTTGGCCTGGCCGTTCCATTTTGGATTGCAGCTGCGTTTTCCGGTGTGTTTATGCAGTTCCTGACCCGCTTTCGTCGCCATCTCGGACAGGTGGAAAAAGCCATGGGAGGACTGCTTGTCCTGACCGGTATTTTGTTCCTCACCGGTGGTATGCAGCGCATGGCCTTCTGGCTTCTGGAAACATTTCCGGCCTTCGCCACGATTGGCTGACGTCAAGCTGACAGTTTTTTACGCTTTGGAAATGTTGCAAGCACGACCCCGAACAGCACCAGAAATATGCCGATGATGTGATAGGTCTCGATCTGCTCGTCAAGCAAAACAACGGCCAGCAGCACGCCGTAGGCTGGCAGCAGATACAGGAATATGCCCGTAAGCGACGGGCCGAGTGTGCGCAATCCGTATTGAAATCCGGAAAATGCCAACAGGGATGAAAAGACCACGATTCCTGCAATACCCTGCCATGCTGTAACCGTGACCGGCATCTTTGCACCCGACAGAAGTTCAAATAGTGCCAATGGCAAAAGCACAACCGCGCCGATTACGCAAACCAAGCCGAAAAGTGTCATGATGGGAAGTCCGGACAAACGGCTGTCTTTGAAGAGTATGGAATATCCGGCCCAGGACAGTGCTGCAATGATGATCACCAAATCCCCGATATTGAGTGATCCGCTCATCAGCCGTTCGAGATTTCCATTAAACAAGATGACCGCCACTCCTGCAAATGCAATTCCAACACCGATCATTTCACGCCATCGGATCATTCTGCCGAAAAACACACGCTCAAAAAGAATGATCATGATCGGGGATGTGGTGTAGAGCAGGGTGCCGTTGGTGGCTGTGGTGTATTGTAGCCCGTAATAGGGGCCGGCTCCGGAAACTCCCATCCCCAATACCCCAAGCGCTATGATCAGAAACGGCTCCCGACTCATCAGCTTCGCGACCTTGGTGCGGGCACTGAGAACAAACGGCGAGAGAATCACCGCGCAAAAACCCCAGCGCAAAAAGGCAAGTGTGAAAGGCGCGACCTCCGACACCGTGGCACGCCCGAAAACAATGTTCGATGAAAAGAACAATGGCGTGAGCACCATGACCGCATAAGCGGCGGTATGCTGGGGGGAATGACCGGATGTTGTCTGTTCGGAAGGTGTCATACGGGAACGCGTTACCGGGCTTTCCTAAAAAGAACAAATTCTATAGACGTCCTGTATAGTTTTTCCGCCAATAAATGAACCCAAATTGGAGAATGCAATGGCGCGCAACTGTCTCGCAGTGGTGCTGGCGGCCGGGGACAGCACCCGGATGAAGTCGTCTGTATCAAAAGTTCTGCACCCGGTGGGCAACTGGCCAATGATCGCCCATGTGGTCAGCGCCGCACAATCGGCAGATGTCGATGCGGTTGCGCTGGTCGTCGGTCGGGATGCCGACAATGTGGCTGCAGCTGCCAACACGGGCCTGGCGGTTTCGACATGGCCTCAAACCGAAAGGCTGGGAACGGCTCATGCGGTCCTTGCCGCCCGCGACGCTATTGCCAAAGGCTATGACGATATCCTGGTGATTTTCGGTGACACGCCCCTGATCGCGGCCAAATCACTGGTGAGTGCGCGGCAGGCTATTGCCGACGGCGCGGACGTCGTCGTTATCGGTTTTCGCACCGACGCGCCCGATGGCTACGGTCGGCTGATCGAGCGAGGCGGACAGCTCGCCGCCATCCGCGAGCATCGCGATGCAACCGATGCGGAGCGGGCCATAACATTTTGCAATGGCGGCCTGATGGCGATTTCCGGAGACAAGGCATTGCGGTTGCTGGATGCTGTCGAAAACAACAATGCCAAGGGCGAATTTTATTTGACCGACATTGTCGAAATTGCCCGTGCCGAAGGTGGTTCAGTTGTTGCTGTGGAAGCGAGCGCGCAAGAGGTTCTTGGCATCAACACACGCGTCGAGCTCGCGGAGGTCGAAGCGCTGTGGCAGCAAAAAAGGCGGCATGAACTGATGATTGCAGGCGTGAGCATGAGCGCGCCTGAAACCGTCTTTGTCAGCCATGACACCATGATTGAAGCCGATGTGACGATTGAGCCGAATGTCACGATCGGACCCGGCGTTACGATCCGCAGCGGTGCCACCATCCGCGCATTCAGCCACCTCGAAGGTGCAACAATTGATGCCGGCTGCACGGTCGGCCCGTTTACCCGTCTGAGGCCGGGAGCCGAGCTGCAAAACGGCTCCAAAGTGGGAAATTTCTGCGAAATCAAAAATGCAGTCATCGGCGCCGGCGCCAAGGTCAATCATCTCAGCTATGTGGGTGACGCAGACATCGGTGCAAAGGCCAACATCGGAGCAGGAACAATCACCTGCAACTACGACGGCATCAACAAGCATCGCACCGAAGTGGGCGCAGGCGCCTTTGTCGGCTCGAACGCGGCGCTGGTTGCGCCGGTCAGGGTCGGCGATGATTCCTACGTCGCATCCGGCAGCGTGGTGACGATGGAAGTGCCGGCGGATGCTGTGGCATTCGGACGGGCCCGTCAGACCAACAAGAAAGGCGCTGCAGGAAAACTGCGCGAACGCGGTCTTGCCGAGAAAGCCAGACGGCAGAAAGCCGGCAAATGACAATTCGGTTGCGAAGCGCGCGATATAAAAACAGATATTTCGGTGTTATGGTTTGTGACGATGCCACCATTGCAGTGATCACGCAATCGTCTATCAAGGCAATATTCTGAGGGGAAATTCATGTGCGGGATTGTTGGAATCATTGGCAATCAGCCGGTTGCGCCACTGCTTGTGGACGCGCTTAAACGGCTTGAATATCGCGGCTATGATTCTGCGGGGGTGGCAACCCTGCACGACGGTAAGCTCGACCGCCGCCGCGCCGAAGGCAAATTGATCAATCTCGAAACCGAACTCACCAGCACGCCGCTTGAAGGCAATGTCGGCATTGGTCATACACGCTGGGCGACTCATGGCGCGCCGACGCAGAACAACGCGCATCCGCATTTCTGCGAAGGCGTTGCCGTTGTTCACAATGGAATAATCGAGAATTTTTCCGAAATTCGCGACGAGCTGTCCGCCAGGGGAGCGCAGTTTACGACCGATACCGATACCGAGGTTGTCGCACAATTGCTGGCAAGTCTGCTGCGCAGCGGCAAGTCCACCAAGGAAGCGATGCTGGCAACGCTCAACATTATCAGGGGCGCCTATGCGATTGCTGTGCTGATTGAAGGCGAAAACGGCCAGATTATCGGCGCGCGCAATGGACCACCCCTTGCTGTCGGCTATGGCAAGGGAGAAATGTTCCTGGGCTCCGATGCCATTGCGCTGTCGCCATTTACCGACGACATAACTTATCTCGAAGACGGCGACTGGGCGATTATTGACCGCAACGGCGTCGAGATATTCGACATCGAAGGCAACTCTGTCGAGCGTGCCCGCAGAAAGGCGTTCACTGCCTACGCTCAGGTCGACAAGGGAAACCACCGCCATTTTATGGAAAAGGAAATCTACGAACAGCCGGAGGTGATGTCTCACACGCTGGCGCATTATGTGGATTTTTCCTCCGGCAGGGTTCGCGACATTGCATCGGAAATTGATTTTTCATCCGTCGATAGCCTGAAGATTGCTGCCTGTGGAACCGCCTACTATGCCGGGCAGATCGGCAAAAACTGGTTCGAACGTTACGCAGGACTTCCAGTGGAAATCGACGTCGCATCGGAATTCCGTTATCGGGAAATGCCACTGCCGGGCAGTCAGGCGGCGCTCTTCGTCTCTCAGTCCGGTGAGACCGCCGATACGCTGGCCTCTTTGCGCTACTGCAAGGAACATGGTCTGAAGATCGGCGCGATCGTCAATGTCCGTGAATCAACCATCGCCCGTGAAGCGGATGTTGTCTTCCCGACACTGGCCGGTCCCGAAATTGGCGTCGCCTCGACCAAGGCGCTCACCTGTCAATTGTCTGCCTTTGCGGCTCTCGCAATTGCCGCCGGCCGAGCCAGAGGCACGCTGGTCGAAGATGAGGAAGTCAATATGGTGCGGGCGTTGTCGGAAGCGCCCAGGATAGCCGGTTCGGTGCTCAATACTATTCAGCCGCAACTGGAAACCTTGTCGCGGGAGCTGTCGAAATTCCGCCACGTACTCTATCTCGGGCGCGGCACCAACTACACGCTTGCAATGGAAGGCGCCCTCAAGCTCAAAGAGATCTCATACATACATGCCGAGGGTTACGCGGCAGGAGAACTCAAGCACGGACCGATCGCTCTGATCGATGAGAACATGCCGGTCATTGTCATAGCGCCCCATGATCGTCATTTCGAAAAGACGATATCCAACATGCAGGAGGTCGCGGCCCGGGGAGGGCGGATCATCTTCATTACCGATGAAAACGGCGCGGCCGCATCCACTCTCGAAACCATGTCGACGATCGTGCTTCCAAATGTTGACGAACTGGTAATGCCGCTGATTTTCACGTTGCCGGTTCAGCTATTGGCCTACCATACAGCGGTCTTCATGGGCACGGATGTCGATCAGCCGCGCAATCTGGCAAAATCCGTCACCGTCGAATAGCTGCCACCTTGTGTTCCGAATTCGGTTTTTTGGCGTAATACCAATCCGTTATGCGCGTGAAATAGAGTGTTATCTTGAACTTCGCTTGCTGCGTAGGGAGGATATTCCTATATTGCGGCGTATATTCCTTACTCCCTTTGCGGCTTGGTGAATGTCTGAAAAACAAACCCGTCTGTCTGCGTCCACCCGGATCAGGAACTATTTCCTCACCGGGTTGATTATTTGCGCTCCCCTGGCCATCACGGCGTATCTAACCTGGGGTTTCATCAAATGGGTCGATGGCTGGGTAAAACCCTATTTGCCTGCCGTCTACAATCCAGACAACTACCTTCCGTTCAGCATCCCGGGCTTTGGACTTGTAACTGCGCTGATTTTCATCACCCTGGTCGGGTTCCTTACCGCAAATCTGATCGGCCGGACCATTATTGCTTACGGCGAATCGATCCTCAATCGCATGCCGCTCATCAGGGGTGTCTACAAGGGTCTCAAGCAGATATTTCAAACTGTTCTGGCTGAGCAGAACAATTCCTTCAACAAGGCCGGCCTGATCGAATATCCGCGACGGGGCATCTGGTCCATGGTGTTCCTTGCTACGGAAACCAAAGGAGAGGTTGATTCACGCCTGCATGATTCCGGCAATGACACGATTTCGGTATTTCTTCCGACAACGCCGAACCCGACATCCGGTTTTTTGCTGTTTGTTCCGCGCGACGAGATTATCATTTTGGATATGACGGTAGAGGAGGCTGCAAAAATGGTCATCTCCGCAGGCCTTGTCGCACCGGATTATCACACCAAAACCGAAGCTTTGGCATTGGAAGCACGTGAAAAGCAGGATCTGGAGGACAGCCAGACAGCGGCTCAATAGGCTGGCTTTCAATCGGCCCGCTGCTTGTGTCGGGCAATGCGTTTATTGACCGTTTCCACTGGGTGATGAGGCCCATACCCTTGTAGTGACGGCGATCGCCGCTTCCATTGATGAGCGCCGGATCGATGAAAAGCTGCTCTCCGTTTGCATCAAGCGCCTCGTTGAAACTGACATGTTCGCAGATTTCATGCCCTTCATCGTCTACACCGACATATGTGCATCCATGCAATGCCTGCAACCGGTACAATCCAATTCCGCCAAAGGCGCTCTGAACCCTGACAAATCCGCGGCCGACATCCAGCTTGACCAAGCGCTTTGTGACAAATTCATCAACGGATTCTTCGTGGGACATGGTTTTCGGTCGCAATCGGACTTGCTTCCAGCAGTCATCTGGGCTCCAGGTGGGATGACGCAAAGCCCAGGTATCGTAGTATAGGGCACTCTGGTTGGCGAAAATGGCGGTCCATTGCGGCTCATCGAGATCCATAAGTTCGAGCAGACGCTTCTTGTCGATTTTCTCATTGACGCCGTCGAGATCCAGAACGATCAGATATTCGAAACCGGCCAGGCGTTCATCTGAAAAAACTTCCTCGATGCACCTGTTGCGCAGCATCGCCAGACGTTCGGTTCGCTTTGGTATCTCCGATTGGAGATCGCCAAATGTGCGAACCGTTCCGCGATGGTGTTTCCGATCGAATGCAAGCAATTGCTTCGCGGTTCTGTCGACGGAATTGTTTTCCAGAAACACATATCCCCAATCATCGACAGTAGCGCCAAGCTCTTCGATCGCCCGCAAAATGGCCGGCAGCGCGTGTGCGCAATCGCGCGCAAGTCCGGCAAATACCACCCGCTTGTTTGGCTTCACAACAATCCGATCTCTTGGTTGATCCATGGAGACCTACTAGCCCCGATCAGGTCAGGCGGCAATATGCGAAGGTTCATTCTGGTCGTTCAAGGATCAAATCAACGGCGTTTTCGACGGTGATAGGTCAGTGCCAGTGCGAGGCAATGTTTCAACGCATCCTCGGGCGGGGGTTTTGCGGCAGCATATGACATGCGGCGATTGCCTTCGAAATCAAAGAGATTGGGATACAATTCCTGGCAGGTTGAAATAAGATTTGTCTGACAGTGAAAATAAACCGAAAAGTCCGCCGGGCGGTCTGGATGCCAGTTGACGCGGATTGTGGTGCCGCTCTTTGGCCTGACGGTCAGATAACTCGGCTCACCCCATTTCAATGTTTCTTTGATCGTTCCGACGCCGTCAGTCTCGGACGCTGTCAGGAACACCAACTCGCGCAACATGAGCATCTTGTCCCGCATGTCGCCGGGGTAGCTTGAATAGACGGCTTCCACATCGCTCGACTGAAATGGTGTCATGGTTTTCCTATCCGGCCCGCAACAGTTTGATCGCCTCATCGCGCCGCCAAAGATACAGCAGCATCCTCAATGCCGTTCCGCGTTCCGAAGCAAGTTCACCGTCCTTTTCCAGAACATAGCGCGCATCGTTGCGAGCCACTTCAATGAGATCCCGGTGCGCTTCCAGATCGACCAGACGAAAGCCGGGCACACCCGATTGGCGTGTTCCCAGCAATTCGCCTTCACCGCGCAGTTTTAAATCCTCTTCGGCGATTCGAAAACCGTCCTGGCTCTCGCGCATGATGGAAAGCCGGGCTTTCGCGGTTTCGCTAAGGAGCGCCTTGTAAAGTAGAATACAGCTCGAGGAATCGCTGCCCCGACCCACGCGTCCTCGAAGCTGGTGCAGTTGTGCCAGTCCAAATCGCTCCGCATGCTCAATGACAATGATCGACGCGTCCGGAACATCGACACCGACCTCAATGACGGTCGTAGCGACCAATATGCGTGTTTTGCCCGATTTGAAATCCTGCATTGCCTTGTCTTTGTCGGCACTGTTCATGCGTCCATGGACAACCCCTACTAGAGCACCGAATTCAGTAGCGAGGTGGGCGTGTCGCTGTTCAGCCGACATGAGTTCGGACAGATCGGAATCTTCGACGAGGGGACAAATCCAATAGGCTTTTCGGCCCTTTGCAATTGCGTCCTTGAGGCGATTGACGATATCGCCGATGCGCTCGGTTTCCAGCGTCACCGTTTTGATCGGCAGTCGTCCTGCGGGTTTTTCCGCAAGGCGCGACACGTCCATGTCGCCAAATGCCGATAGGACGAGTGTCCGGGGAATTGGTGTCGCGGTGGTCACCAGCATATGAGGCGCGGCACCCTTTGCCGTCAGGCGCAGCCGCTGGTGGACGCCAAACCTGTGCTGCTCATCGACAACCGCAAGGAGCAGATCATGATAGTTTACACTGTCCTGGAATAGAGCATGCGTGCCGACAATCATCTTGGTCTCACCACTTTCAATGCGCTCGAGGATTGCCTTCCGCTCCTTTGCTTTCGTTCGCCCGGTCAACAGATCAACGCCAATACCGGCTTTGCCGGCAATCGGTTCGATTGTTGTAAAATGCTGTTGTGCCAGAATTTCGGTGGGCGCCATGAGGACTGCTTGTCCGCCGGCCTCCGCACAGGCGCCCATCGCCATCAGTGCCACAGCGGTTTTTCCCGATCCGACATCGCCCTGCAGCAGCCGCAACATCCTGTCCGAACTTTGCATGTCTGTTAATATGTCTGAGACGGCCTGGCTCTGGCTTCCGGTCAATTGGAACGGCAAAGCCTCCAGCAACTGATTGCGGACCGAGCCGTCACCATTGACGGGCCTGCCCTTGAGTTTTCTGATACGCCGCCGCATCAGCGCAAGAGACAATTGGCCAGCCAGAAGTTCGTCATAGGCAAGACGCCGGCGTGCCGGTGCATTGGCGTTCATATCATTTTCGTCGCGCGGCGCATGAAGCGATCGGATCGATGCCGCGAAGTCTGGTAGTTCGCTCTCTTTCACGAAAGGCTCGTCGAGCCATTCAGGCATATCGGGTATCGAGGCAATGGCGTTGTCGATTGCCCGCTGGAGAAGTTTTGGGGACAATCCCGCTGTCAACGGATAGACCGGATCGATCATCGGAAAACTGTCGATATCCTTTGCCAGCGCCATGCGATCTGGATGGACCATCGAAGCGCGGCCGTTGAACCAGTCGACCTTGCCGCTGACAAGCACCGTTTCGCCGACGGGCAGGGCGCGTTCGAGCCAGTTTTGCCGGGTATGAAAAAACGTCAATGCTATTTCGTCGGTGTCGTCATGGGCGAACACCCGATAGGGCACATTGCTTTTTCCCCTCGGTGACGGCTGATGCCGGTCGACGTGCAATGTCAGTGTGACAATTGCGTTTTCGGGAGAATTTACAATTCCCGGCTGATTTCTCCGATCGATCAGCCGGTGCGGGGCTAGAAGCAGAAGATCTACAGCCCTCGTGTCGTCGGCGGATTCGCGGCCAAGTGCCCGGGCAATCAGCGCAGCAATTTTTGGCCCTATGCCAGAATAGGAAGTGATTGGAACAAACAGTGGATCAAGCAAATTTGGACGCATTCAGACCCGGTCCCCGTCTTTGAACAGTCGAGATGACCGCAGCCGGACAACAGCCTCGAGCAGGTCAGATTCAAATAACATTTTTCTCCTCGCAAATGGACCGGTGATAATCTATCACGCAGCAGCCATATCTTTGAATGCAAACCTGACAATTCCGATTGCCTTCGCTATAGAAACGCATCAGCACCAGCAAGCAGAACAGTTCATGACCGGCACGACCCGCACAAGCGCAGAACTTGATCCCCGGCGCAGACGAATCCTGTTTCGCGCCTGGCATCGCGGAATCAGGGAAATGGATTTGATTCTGGGTCAATTTGCCGACGACAACATCGATCGGCTGGATAACAACGAACTGGATATTCTCGAAGCGTTGATGGCCATCGACGACCGCGATCTCGTGCAGTGGGTTACCAATGAAGTCCCGGTGCCATCCGAATACGATACCGAAATATTCAGGCAGGTTTGTGCTTACAGGCAAAGTGACCAGTAATGCTTAGCAATCTCGCGGCTGACCGGATATTCAACGCAAAGTCTCCGACCACGCTGGCAAATGTGCCATCGGGTTCGGAACCGCTCATCCTGGCAAAGGCGGCCAGAAAGGGGAGACCGGTCGTCTACATCATGTCTGACGGTCAGCGCATGACGGATGTCGCGCAAAACCTGGATTTCGTTGCACCGGACATACCCGTTCTTTCTCTCCCCGGCTGGGATTGTCTGCCCTATGACCGCGTTTCGCCAAGTGCGAACGCCGCCGCACTGCGTCTGTCGGCACTGAGCGCATTGATTGCGCATCAGGCCAATCCGCATGCTGCCATTGTTCTGATTTCTGTCAATGCGCTCATGCAGAAGGTTCCACCGCGATCCGTACTCGACGGACTGGGATTTCATGCCAGACCCGGCAATCAAATCAGGATGGACGATCTTGCCAAGCGCCTGGCGACCATCGGCTTTGACCGGGTACCAACGGTCAGGGAAGTTGGCGAATATGCCATCCGAGGCGGTATTCTCGATGCATTCGTACCGGGTTACGATGAACCTCTGCGGCTCGATTTCTTTGGTGATACGCTTGAAAGCATCCGCAGTTTCGATGCCGCCACCCAGCGGACAATAAGCCAGGCGCAGGAATTGTCGCTCAATCCAATGAGCGAGGTCACTCTTGATGCCGACACGATCAGCCGTTTCAGAAAGAATTACCTGGCACTGTTCGGTGCTGCCAAGCGCGAAGATGCACTCTATCAGGCGATCAGCGAGGGCAGGCGGTTTGCCGGGATGGAGCATTGGCTGCCGCTTTTTTATGAAAGCGTCGAAACGGCATTCGATTATCTGGAAGGCTTTTCCTTCTATGCCGACCGGCATGTTGTCGAGGCGGCCAACGAGCGCCATGCGCAGATTGTCGACCACTTCGAGGCGCGCCAGAAGATTTTGGAGGAAACCTCTTCTGCCCACGCAACGCCGTATAATCCCGTTCCGGTTGAACAGCTCTACCTTCATCCATCGACGGTCTCGGATTTCCTGGACGCTGAAAACACGGTGAACCTTTCTCCATTCATGGAGGAAGAAAGCAGCGCGCGGCAGGTGGTCAATCTGCAGGCACATACTGGACCCCGCTGGGCAAGCACAGTGGAAAAGCAGGACGCAGGAGCAGAGCGCATCAATGTGTTCGACCAGGTGGTCAAGCACATCGGGGAAAAACGTGCGGGCGGCACCAAAGTCGTTGTGACAGCGTGGACAGAAGGTTCGTTGGACCGCCTGCTGCAGGTGCTTGGCGAACACGGTCTGGAGCGCGTACGGCGCATCAGCTCCCTGTCCGAAACAGATGACCTCATTCAGGGTGAAGCGGCCGCGGCCATTCTCAATCTCGAAAGCGGTTTCGAAATCGACGACATCGCTGTCATCGGAGAGCAGGATATTCTCGGTGACAGGCTGGTGCGTCGCGGCCGCAGACGCAAGAAAGGCGCCGACTTCATATCCGAGGTATCCGGCCTCGAAGAGGGCGATATAGTCGTCCACGCCGAGCATGGCATCGGCAAGTTTATGGGGCTTCGCACGATCGAGGCGGCGGGCGCGCCGCACGCCTGTCTGGAGCTGCGCTACGCCGAACAGGCCAAACTCTTTCTGCCGGTTGAAAATATCGAACTGTTGTCCCGTTACGGGTCGGAAGCCACTGAAGCCGTTCTCGACAAACTGGGTGGCGTTGCCTGGCAGTCGCGCAAGGCGAAACTCAAGAAACGGCTTCTTGAAATGGCGGATGCACTGATCCGCATTGCTGCCGAACGCAAGATGCGCCATGCGCCGCAGCTTACAATACCGGAAGGCTTGTATGACGAATTTGCGGCACGGTTTCCCTATGACGAGACGGACGACCAGGCCACCGCCATCGATTCGGTTCTCGATGATCTGGGTGGCGGTGTCCCCATGGACCGGCTGGTGTGCGGCGATGTTGGTTTTGGCAAAACCGAAGTGGCGCTGCGCGCCGCCTTCATTGCTGCAATGAACGGTGTGCAGGTTGCCGTCGTCGTGCCGACCACATTACTGGCCCGGCAGCACTACAAGACCTTCAGCGACCGGCTCCGCGGTTTCCCGGTTCGCGTGCAGCAGGCGTCACGACTTGTCGGCCAAAAGGAACTGAGCCTGACAAAAAATGAACTTGCGGACGGTAAGACCGACATTGTCATCGGCACCCATGCGTTGCTCGGCAAATCGATCAGATTCGCCAATCTTGGTCTGCTCATCATTGACGAGGAGCAACATTTCGGCGTCAAGCACAAAGAAAGGCTGAAGGAGCTGAAATCCGCGATTCACGTCCTCACGCTCTCGGCCACTCCGATACCCCGTACCCTGCAACTGGCCATGACCGGTGTGCGGGAACTTTCATTGATCACTACGCCGCCGGTCGACAGAATGGCGGTGCGTACATTCATTTCACCATTCGATCCTCTGGTCATCCGGGAAACCCTGCTGCGCGAGCATTACCGCGGCGGTCAGAGTTTTTACGTTTGTCCGCGGATCACCGATCTCGAGGATGTCCGTGCATTTCTGGAGTCTGATGTTCCTGAACTTAAAATCGCAGTGGCTCATGGCCAATTGGCGGCCGGCCAACTCGACGATATCATGAACGCCTATTATGACGGCCAGTACGATGTACTCCTGTCGACGACCATCGTTGAATCTGGTCTGGATGTGCCCACCGCGAACACACTGATCGTCCATCGGTCCGACATGTTCGGGCTTGCCCAGCTCTATCAGCTGCGAGGCCGCGTCGGACGCTCCAAGGTTCGTGCATTTTCGCTGTTTACGTTGCCGGTCAACAAGGTGCTCACTGCAACCGCTGACCGACGATTGAAGGTTCTCCAGTCACTCGACACATTGGGAGCAGGATTTCAGCTTGCAAGCCATGACCTCGATATTCGTGGTGCGGGCAATCTCCTCGGCGAGGAACAGTCCGGCCACATCAAGGAGGTCGGTTTCGAACTCTATCAGCACATGCTTGAAGAAGCCGTTGCCGAGTTGAAGGGCGAGGACGAACTGGTCGACATGGGCTGGTCGCCGCAAATCACCGTCGGAACATCGGTGATGATACCGGACGAGTATGTTCCGGATCTGCATTTGCGGCTGGGGCTTTACCGCCGACTTGGCGATCTGACTACTCCGCCCGAAATCGATGCGTTCGGCGCCGAGCTTATCGACCGGTTCGGTCCGCTACCCGAAGAGGTACAGCACCTCTTGAAGATTGTTTTCATGAAGTCGCTTTGCCGCATCTCGAACGTCGAAAAACTCGATGCCGGGCCAAAAGGCATTGTCGTTCAATTCCGCAATGGTGAATTTCCAAACCCGGGTGGACTGGTCGCGCATCTCGGCAAACAGGGAAGGCTTGCAAAAATCCGACCTGACCAGAGCATCTTGTTCATCCGCGATCTGCCAAGCGCGCAAAAACGCCTGTCCGGTGCCGCTGTTATAATGAGCCAGCTGGCGGAAATTGCCGAAGCCGAATCTGCTGGCCAGAGCACGTCTTGATTAAATGGAATCATTTGACCTGAGCGATTTTGGTCGCTGACAAGGCGGTTTGCGCGCCGTGGTGTTATCCCACCACAAGTGCGAGCCAACCCAGTCAGCGGGCAAAATCGCCTGGCCCATTCATCTGTTTCAAAACGATAGTCCTCTCAAGGATGGCGGCAAATGTTTCCATTTAATCAAGACGTGCACTAGTCACCTGAATCTAAAATTCGCCGCATAGGGTTTGCTGCGTTCGCTGGCAGAACCGTTTGACGGATGCGAGGATTTCGTCGGCTGATTTGACCCATTTGTACGGCTTTGGGTTTTCATTGTGCACCTCGATGAATGC
>JAAEOH010000421.1 GCA_024244645.1 Hyphomicrobiales bacterium | reverse complement strand
GCCCGCATGCCGGGATAAAAAGACAAACACCCATCAGCCGAGTGGGATTAGACCTGAACAACCTCATGAGACACCACACTTAGAGCATGTCTTGTTTAGATTGAAGCATTTCGTGCAACCCAACTTGTCAGCGACCAAAATCGCTCCGGTCAAATGATTCAATCTAAGCCAGATTTGCTCTAGTGCTTTTTCTCGACGTCCCAGCTGAGCCCGGATCGCATGACATCGGCCAGTTTTCTTGCAGGTCTGCCGGCTTCGTTCTGGCGGCTTGGCTGTGAATAGACGGGGCCGGGATTGTCAAAAAGCACACCGGTGGCAACCGGGAATTCTGGGTTGCTCATACGGGTCAGAGCAGAGGCGAGATTGCGATTGGCAACGTCATGCGTCAATGCACCCGCCAGATTCCCATCCTGCACATCATCGACCTTCAGCCCCAGCGAAGTCGGATCAAATGCCAGCGCCCTGGAATTGTCAGTGCCGAAGACAAGCGGTTCGCCATGTCTGGCCTGCAACTGGTTGTCGGCAATATTGGCCTTGTCCGTAAAGCCCTCGAATACGTCCTCGTTGAAGACGATGCAGTTCTGAAAGATTTCGACAAAGGACGCACCTTTGTGGGCGTGGGCCGCCTTGAGTATCTCAACCAGCTGCTTGATTTGGGTATCGACGCCGCGCGCCACGAACCGTGCTCCGCAGCCCAGGGCAAATCCCGCCGGATCGACAGGATTGTCGATGCTGCCGTCGGGCGAGGACGGGGTACGCGTGGCCAGGTGCGATGTCGGGGAATACTGTCCCTTGGTCAGACCGTAGGTCTCATTGTTGAAGAGTAAGATCTGGCAGTTCAGATTGCGTCGCAGGATGTGTAGCAAATGATTGCCGCCGATCGACAGGCCGTCACCGTCGCCGGTGATGATCCATACGTCAAGATCAGGATTGGCAAGCAGCATGCCCGTCGCAACAGCCGGCGCACGGCCGTGGATGGTGTGAAATCCGTATGTGTCTATGTAATAGGGAAAGCGCGACGAGCAGCCGATGCCCGATACGAAAACTGTGTTTTCACGTCGCGTGCCAATCTCGGCAAGGACAGTGCGAACGGCTTTCAGGATCGCAAAATCACCGCAACCCGGACACCAGCGGACCTCCTGATCGGTGGCAAAATCCGCCGGAGTGAGTTGTGTTTTCAGATGTTCATTCATCGCTCGCCTCCAGACGCGAGACAATCGCATCTTCGATTTCGCTGACCTGAAACGGCCTGCCGGTCACTTTGCTCAAGCCTTCTGCATGGGCGCATCCTTCGGCGCGCAGAAGAGTAACAAGCTGGCCGCTGTTCATTTCCGGCACCAGCACCTTTTTGAAACCCGCCAACAAATCGGACTGGTTCGGGGCAAACGGTCTGATATGACGCAGATGAATGTGGGATACGAGCAACCCACGCACGCGCATATTTGTGACAGCCCGCGAAATCGGCCCATAGGTCGAGCCCCATCCGACGATGGCCAAATCGCCCGTGCCGTCGCCCTGATCGGGTTCGAGCAGTGGAATTGTTTTCGCGATACCGGTAATCTTGTCGGCACGCAAATCTGTCATCTTCTGATGGTTGTCGGGCTCATAGGAAATGTGTCCGCTGGCCAAATCCTTTTCGATGCCGCCAATCCTGTGTTCGCAACCGGGCGTCCCGGGGACGGCCCAGGCTCTGGCAAGGGTTTCCGGATCGCGAAGATAGGGATTGAATCCATCCGGTTCGACATGGTTTTTGACTTCGATGCTGGGATAATCCTCGAGGTCAGGCAGTTCCCAGGGACCGGCGGTGTTGGCGACAAATCCGTCGGACAGCACAATAACCGGTGTCATGTAGGTCAGGGCTATTCTCGCAGCTTCGATGGCCATCTCGAAACACTCGGCCGGGGAGCCGGCGGCCAGAACGGCCAGCGGGCTCTCGCCGTGGCGGCCGTAAAGTGCCTGATTGAGATCGGATTGCTCGGTTTTGGTCGGCATGCCCGTCGACGGTCCGGCCCTTTGGGTATTGACGATGATCAGAGGCAATTCAGCCGAGATGGCAAGCCCCATCGCCTCTTGCTTGAGGGCCATGCCCGGGCCGGAACTGGAAGTAACACCGAGGCCACCGGCAAACGATACGCCGATTGCAGAACAAATGGCGGCAATTTCATCCTCGGCCTGGAATGTCTTTACACCGAGGTCGCCGAGCCGGGCCAGCGTATGCAGCAGAGGCGAAGCCGGTGTGATTGGATAGGATGCGAAGACAAGCTGGCGGTCCGCGAGTTCGGCACCGGCGGCCAGCCCCCAGGCAAGCGCTTCGTATCCGGTGACGAAACTGTAGGTTCCCTCCGGCCTGTCGATATGTGCGACATCGTAGCCGGAGACTTCCACCGTTTCGCCGTATGCGTGACCGGCATTCAACGCTGCCAGGTTGCCATTCGCGACGTCCGGAAGCTTGGCGAATTTGCGTTTGATCCAATCGTGAGTGGGTTTGCGGTCCCGCCCGTACATCCAGTAGACCAGACCTAGAGCCCAGAAATTCCTGCAACGCATTGAAGCCTTGCGATTAAGGCCGCTGTCGGCGACGCTTTCGAGCGTCATTTTTGCTATGTCGGGCGCCAACACCTGGTAGGGGTCAAGCGTGCCATCTTCGAGCGGCGATTGATCGTAACCGGCTTTGTCCAGATTGCGCTGTGTGAACGATCCGGCGTCGATCAAGACGATGCCGCCTTTTTTCAGGATATCGAGATTGGTCTTCAATGCCGCCGGATTGAGCGCCACCAGCATATCGGCTTCGTCGCCGATGGTCTTGATGGGCCGGCCACCAAAATGCACCTGATAAGCCGACACACCATAGGTAGTGCCGGCAGGTGCCCTGACTTCGGATGGATATTCGGGAAAGGTTCCCAGATCATTGTCGGATATGGCGCTGGACAGGCCAAGCTGCGATCCTATGACCTGTATGCCGTCGCCGGAATCACCTGCAAAACGGACAACGGCGGTTTCGACCGGATGGCGCCGAGCAAACGCGGTGGTGTTCATGGCTTATATTGACCCATAGTCTGCAAACGATCTTTATATGACGACCCGTTGTGGGCGTCCCCTCTTGCTGTTTATAGCGCAGCACCGGCTGACTTGGTATCAGCTATTTGCTGCAGCGCAATGCACCGGTTGTGGCAGTCGGTCGCACTTTGGCCAATCCTGGCGGATTCCAATTCCATGAACGGCAGTGTTTGGGTACACTGAGTTCCATTGGGAGGTTGACTAGGTCATGTCTGAACTTGAGACAACAACCATTCACAAATCGGCCTGCCGCATGTGCCATGGCGGCTGCGGTGTGCTGGTTCATATGACGGACGGGCGTATCAAAAAGATTGTCGGCGATCCCGATTCGCCGCTCAATCGGGGAAAAATCTGCATAAAGGCGCCTGCTTCAATAGAGCTTGTCAATCATCCGGACCGGTTGAAATTCCCGATGAAAAGGGCAGGTGCGCGCGGTAGCGGTGAGTGGGATCGAATCTCCTGGGACGAGGCCTACGACATTCTGGCGGAGCGTCTCGGTGCAATCATTGAAGAAAACGGCGCGCAGTCGATTGCTATTGGCACGGGGACAGGACGCCATCATTGTGAATTCGTGCCCCGCTTCGCCAATGCGCTCGGAACACCCAACTGGTGCGAGCCGGGCCATGCCCAGTGTTTCTTTCCCAGGGTCAATGTTTCAAAAATGACGTTCGGCGATCTGCCGATCTGCGACTATTACGGCGATACGGATCCGGACTGCGTTTTGGTTTGGGGTCACAATCCGGCGGTTTCCGGTCCGGATGGCGAACTGTTGTTCCACTCGCGTGCGTTGACGAAAAAGAACACCAAATTCATTGTTGTCGATCCACGTCGGACCCTCTTGGCGGAGGAGGCGGAAATCTGGCTGCAGGTCAGACCCGGCACCGATGATGCCGTTGCCCTGGCCATGCTGAACGAGATTATCGGTGCTGAACTCCATGATGCGGATTTCGTTGAAAACTGGACATTCGGTTTCGACCAGCTCAAAGCTCACGTGCAACCCTTTACGCCGGAATGGGCGGAATCCATCAGCTGGGTGCCGGCCGAGAAAATTCGCGCTGCGGCGCGATTGTTTGCCGCGTCGAAGCCGTCAGTCGTGGAATGGGGCTGTGCCATCGAGCACTCACCGAATTCAATCCAGACTGCACGAGCCATTGCATGTCTGCCGGCGTTGACCGGTACGATCGACATACCGGGCGGCTGGGTTTTCGGATCTCACATACTGGGCGAGTTCCCGTTCCTGCATGACAGGCTGGAAGAGGATGTAAAGGCAATGCGCCTAGGGTCGGATGAATTCCGATTGCTGGGCCGGACCAATGTCATTCCGTCAGCACATATCCCGGCGGTGTTTGAGGCAATGCGGACAGGCGAGCCATATCCGATAAAAGCCTTTCTGATATTCGGCAACAATCCGCTTGCGACATATGCGAATTCCGCACTGGTGCGTGACTCTCTTGCAAATGTCGAGTTCCTCTCAATCATGGATCTGTTCATGACACCCAGCGCGGAACTGGCCGACCTGGTACTGCCAGCGGCAAGTTGGCTTGAACTTGATGCGCTGACGGCATTTCCTTTTTTTGCCGAGACAACCGCGCTTGCGCAACAAAAACTGGTGCAGGTTGGCGAGTGCAAGCAGGACGAAGTTGTTTTCGCCGAGTTGGCACAGCGCATGAATTTGGGTTTTGGGGAAGAAGACATTGAAAGTATTTTTGACGCGCGGCTGGAAGCGGTTGGCAAGAGCTTTCAAGAGCTTACGCGGGACGGATTCGCCCATAAGCCAATAACATACAGGAAGCACGAAACAGACAATGCCGGATTCAACACAGAATCCGGCAAGATCGAACTATATTCACTTGCCCTTGAAAAGCTCGGATACGATCCGCTGCCGACTTACCGGGAGCCACCGGAATCGCCTCTGTCTAAACCGGATGTCGCACGGGACTACCCGCTTGTTCTGACCAGCGGAGCGCGGATTCTCAACTTCTTCACATCCGAGCATCGGCAGCTGACGCGCCTGCGACGTTCACACGCCGAACCGCTCGTTGAATTGCATCCGGAAACGGCCATCAAATTTGCGATACGCGATGGCGACTGGGTTTGGATTGAAACCCGGCGCGGCAAAATACGGCAGAAAGCCAAACTTACCGATGGCATCGACCGTCGTGTCGTCCATGTGGAATTCGGCTGGTGGTTTCCCGAGCGTGACGGACCTGAAAAAGGCATCTGGCAATCGAATGCCAACTTGCTTACAGATCAAGGTCCACCCTATGACCCGGCCATGGGCACGTACCAATTGCGCGCATTGTTATGCCGGATATCAAAAGCACCGGCACCACTTTAAAAATGCGAATGGATGTTGGACCGTTCCCATGAATGCGGGCGCCAGTCAGCAAATACAAGGATCGCTGGAATGACCGAAATCCATTTGTATAATCCGCGCGCCGTTGATCACGTCGTGCTGCCGACGGCCGATTTGTCTGTTGCCCGTACACGCCTTTCAAATTTGGGTTTTACCGTCGCACCGGATGCCCAGCATCCGTTCGGTACCGAAAATGCCTGCGTCTTTTTCGCCGACGGCACCTATCTGGAGCCGCTGGCGGTTGCGCAAAGGGAGGCATGCGAAGAGGCTGCGCTCGACGGCAATGTCTTTATCAAACGGGACCAGGCCTATCGGTTCAGGCGTGGCGAGGAAGGTTTTTCAGCGCTTGTCATGGCAACCGGGGATGCCCAGCAGGATCAGCAGATTTTTTTGGATAGCGGTATCAGCGCGGGCGCAAACCTGGACTTTTCACGTCCGTTTGAATCTCCGGACGGTGAACAGGCGATGGCCAGCTTCGAGCTTGCATTTGCAGCCGACCTTCGGGCACCGGATCTGTTTTTCTTCACCTGTCAGCGCAAAAATCTGCCAAACTTCGACAAGTCGGTACTGGAAACCCATGCCAACGGCGTGACAGGCATCCGGCAGATTGTGCTGTCCGAGCAAAATCCCAGCGATTTCCAGTATCTGCTTCAGCAGGTGGTCAGCCAGCGCGAGGTCAACGCCCATTCATTCGGCGTTGATCTGCATGCTGCAAATGCCGATATCGTTGCCCTCAATGCATCAGGTATGGCGGGATTCTTCGGCATGAAGGGCGGAATCCATGCCCGCGGCCTGCGGCTGCGGGGACTTGTGTTTGCGATCAATGATCTGAACGGGTTCGAGGCCCGGCTGAAGGACGCCGAAATCGGTTATGCCTTTATCGGCGACAGGCTGATTGTCGCTGAAGCGCCGGGGCAGGGTGCATTTTTCGCCTTCGAACAGGTGTGACCGGCGCGTCAAATGGTATTTGCCGTGCGCGCGAACGTTGCGTTTTTCGCCGGGTTGCCTAAAAGAACACGGAAACTCCCTAACTCGCTCCACAAGGATCCTGTGTTATGACTGCTATTGTCGATATTGTCGGCCGTGAAATTCTGGACAGCCGAGGCAATCCGACCGTCGAGGTCGATGTTTTGCTCGAAGGCGGCGCCTTTGGCCGTGCAGCCGTTCCCTCCGGTGCATCCACCGGAGCCCATGAGGCGGTTGAACTGCGGGATGGCGGGCCGCGCTATCTCGGCAAGGGCGTGCTGCAGGCCGTCGATGCAGTGAACGGACCCATCCTTGAGGCACTTCTTGGTCTGGATGCCACCAGCCAGATCCACATCGACGCAACGATGAATGAACTGGACGGAACGCCCAACAAGGCAAAGCTCGGCGCCAACGCCATTCTCGGCGTGTCGCTGGCGGTCGCCAAGGCGGCGGCTGAAGCAAGCGGTCTGCCGCTTTATCGCTATGTCGGGGGGCCGAATGCACATCTGCTGCCGGTTCCGATGATGAACATCATCAATGGCGGCGAGCATGCGGACAATCCCATCGACTTTCAGGAATTCATGATCATGCCGGTTGGCGCGACGTCTATCCGCGATGCGGTGCGCATGGGCTCGGAAGTGTTCCATACCCTGAAAAAGGAACTGGCGGCACAGGGTCACAACACCAATGTCGGTGACGAGGGCGGTTTTGCTCCCGGACTGGAGAGCGCGCCCGCGGCACTTGATTTCATCATGCGGTCCGTCGAAAAGGCGGGCTATACGCCCGGCGACGACATGTTTGTCGCGCTTGACTGTGCGTCGACGGAATTCTTCAAGGACGGCAAATACGTGCTTGAAGGCGAGGGGCGGACGCTCGAACCGGACGCCATGGCGGAATACCTTGCCGAACTCGTCGGCAAATATCCGATCATTTCCATCGAGGACGGCATGGCGGAAGACGACTGGGACGGCTGGAAGGTTCTGACCGATCTGATCGGTTCAAAATGCCAGCTCGTCGGCGATGATCTGTTCGTCACCAATTCCGCGCGTCTTCGCGACGGTATCAAGATGGGTGTGGCCAATTCCATCCTCGTCAAGGTCAACCAGATCGGCACGCTGAGTGAGACGCTCGATGCCGTTGAGACGGCTCACAAGGCAAACTACAGCGCGGTCATGTCGCATCGTTCGGGAGAAACGGAAGATTCCACCATTGCGGATCTTGCCGTTGCAACCAATTGCGGACAGATCAAAACCGGTTCCCTTGCACGTTCAGACCGGCTGGCGAAATACAATCAGCTGATCCGTATCGAGGAAGAGCTGGACAGTCAGGCCAGCTATGCCGGGCTGGACATATTGCGGCGCTGAATGTGCAGCCAGTATTCGAACTTCCTAATACTCTGGAGCCTCCCTTAAACGGGGGCTTTTTTAATCCACCTTCAAACTGTGTGTTGTTTGAAACAAATGTGCGCAGGTTTAACGCTGCGATAACGCGTTATTAAACATGTTACGGCATAAAGGAGCAGTCCCGGAGGCTGGGTTGTGCTGTGGGGCATTGTAGTAGTTGAGTAACCAAGTAGCGTGCGTACCTTATGTCGACACGGCAGAAGAAGATCCGCAAGACGGGGCGGTTGATCGTGCCGACGATCGCAATTGCATTCATCAGTTATTTCGGCTTTCACTCGATCAACGGTGACCGGGGGATGAAGGCAATGCAGCGCTTCGAGTTAAGAAAAGCTCAATTGGAACTGAAGCTTGCGGCGCTGACAGAAGAGCGCAAACTGCTGCAGCAGCAGGTCAAGCTGCTGCCATCAAATGGTCCGGTTGTGCGTGATATGCTTGATGAAAGAGCGCGCGAGGCACTCAATTTGTCGCGCCCGAACGAGATCGTGATATTCGATTTCAAGTGAATTAACTGTAATTCAGTTAATTGGCAGTTTATTTAATAAAAACATAGAGATGACTTTCAAGCAAGCTATGCATAATTGGCCTTGCTGGTGGTTCGTCAATTCCGTAAGGTGAGGAAAGACGAACAATCGGGAGGACTCCATGGCTCCGCGCAAAAGTACAGCGTCTGCCAGCCGTCGAACTGGCACATCCAAATCAACAAAATCGAGATCAGCGAAAACTGCCAAGCCCGCTATCGGCAGTACGGTCGAAGAGTTCGACAAGGAGCAGGAACTCGAAGTTTATCGCGAAATGCTGCTGATCCGCCGTTTCGAGGAAAAGGCGGGGCAGCTATACGGCATGGGCTTCATCGGCGGATTCTGCCACCTCTATATCGGCCAGGAGGCCGTCATTACCGGAATACAGATGGCGATGAAGGACGGCGACCAACTGATCACCGGCTATCGCGATCACGGTCACATGCTTTCCGCGGGCATGGAGCCGCGGGGCGTGATGGCGGAGCTGACCGGTCGGCAGAGTGGCTATTCGCGCGGCAAGGGCGGCTCGATGCACATGTTCTCGCGCGAAAAGAATTTTTTCGGCGGGCACGGCATCGTCGGGGCGCAGGTGTCGCTCGGGACCGGAATCGGATTTGCCAACCGTTACAAGGACTCCGGCAATGTCAGCATTGCCTTTTACGGTGATGGCGCCTCCAACCAGGGGCAGGTCTACGAAAGCTTCAACATGGCCGAACTCTGGCAGCTTCCGGTCGTTTATGTCGTCGAGAACAACCGTTACGCCATGGGCACCGCCGTTTCGCGCGCATCGGCGCAGACGGACTTCTCACAGCGCGGTGTCTCCTTCAACATACCCGGCTACCAGGTCGACGGAATGGATGTGCGGGCGGTCAAGGCTGCTGCCAAGGCTGCACTTGAATTTGCCCGCTCCGGCAAGGGGCCGATCATTCTGGAAATGCTGACCTACCGCTATCGCGGACACTCCATGTCTGATCCGGCCAAATACCGCAGCAAGGACGAAGTGCAGAAAATGCGCTCCGAACACGACCCGATCGAGCAGGTCAAGGCGCGGCTGCTCGATAAAGGCTGGGCCACGGAAGACGAACTCAAGGCCATCGACAAGAGCGTGCGTGATATTGTTGCCGACAGTGCGGAATTTGCGCAGACCGATCCGGAGCCCGATCCTTCGGAGCTCTATACGGACATCATTTTGTAGGCCGGGGGACAGACAATGCCGACAGATATTCTTATGCCAGCGCTCTCGCCGACAATGGAAGAGGGCACACTTGCCAAATGGCTCAAAAAGGAAGGCGACCCGGTGACATCCGGTGACGTGATCGCCGAAATCGAAACGGACAAGGCAACGATGGAAGTCGAAGCTGTCGACGAGGGCACG
Source organism: Hyphomicrobiales bacterium (assembly GCA_024244645.1). GTDB lineage: Bacteria > Pseudomonadota > Alphaproteobacteria > Rhizobiales > Rhizobiaceae > Hoeflea_A. The sequence continues at coordinate 27,624 of JAAEOH010000421.1, read as the reverse complement.
ATCGGAAAAATCGTCGTGCCCGAAGGCAGTGAAGGCGTCAAGGTCAACGCGGTGATCGCTGTTCTGCTTGGCGACGGCGAGTCGACTTCGGATATTGGAAGCGAAACACCAGCAGCTGCGCCAGCGCCAGCGGCTATTGAGCCGGCTCCGGCACCCGTTGCCGCTGACCCGGTCGCCGCAGCACCGGCCGCAGCTGCCGTTCCTTCGGACCCCGACATTCCGGCCGGAACCGAAATGGTCCCAACCACGGTGCGTGAAGCGCTGCGGGATGCCATGGCGGAAGAAATGCGCAGCGATGATGATGTCTTCATCATGGGCGAAGAGGTGGCCGAATATCAGGGCGCATACAAGATCACTCAAGGGCTGCTCGACGAGTTCGGCGCACGCAGGGTGGTCGACACGCCGATTACCGAGCACGGTTTTGCCGGCGTCGGTGTCGGTGCTGCGATGGCCGGCCTGAAGCCAATCGTCGAATTCATGACCTTCAACTTTGCCATGCAGGCGATGGACCAGATCATCAACTCGGCTGCCAAGACCCACTACATGTCGGGCGGACAGATGTCCGCGCCGGTGGTGTTCCGCGGACCCAACGGTGCGGCTGCCCGTGTCGCAGCTCAGCATTCTCAGTGCTATGCCGCCTGGTACAGCAATGTCCCGGGCCTCAAAGTTGTCATGCCCTATTCGGCAGCAGATGCGAAGGGTCTTTTGAAGGCTGCGATCCGCGATCCGAATCCGGTCATATTCCTGGAAAACGAAATCCTCTACGGACAGACGTTCGATGTGCCGAAGATCGACGATTTTGTTTTGCCGATCGGCAAAGCCCGCATTCACCGTGCCGGCAATGACGTGACGATCGTCTCGTTCGGCATAGGCATGACCTACGCCGACAAGGCAGCCGAAGAATTGTCCGGTATGGGCATCGAGGCCGAGGTCATCGATTTGCGGACCATTCGTCCGATGGATATGCCGACGGTCATTGAATCGGTCAAGAAGACAGGCAGGCTGGTCACCGTGGAAGAGGGCTTCCCGCAGAGTTCGGTGGGCACGGAGATCGCCACCCGGGTCATGCAGCAGGCGTTCGACTATCTGGATGCGCCGATCCTGACCATTGCGGGCAAGGATGTTCCAATGCCCTATGCGGCCAATCTCGAAAAACTGGCTCTGCCGAATGTTGCCGAGGTCGTTGATGCGGTCAAATCTGTCACGTACACAGCCTGAGGGAGGGCGCTAAAATGCCGATCAGTATAACAATGCCAGCGCTTTCCCCGACCATGGAGGAAGGCAACCTCGCCAAATGGCTGGTCAAGGAAGGTGATAGCGTTTCATCCGGCGATGTGATCGCCGAAATCGAAACCGACAAGGCGACCATGGAAGTCGAGGCGGTGGACGAGGGCGTCGTTGCCAAGATCCTGGTTCCTGAGGGAACCGAAGGGGTCAAGGTCAATGCTCCGATCGCTATCCTTGCCGAGGACGGCGAGGATGTGTCTGCCGCTGCTAGTGCAGCTCCGCCGGCGGCCGCTGCAGAAGCACCTGCTGCTCCGGTCGAACAGGCTCCCGTTCCGAACGGTTCCGATCCGGCTCCGGCTGCCGCACCTGCTGCACCACAGGTACCAGGAAACCGTGTCTTTTCATCGCCGCTGGCCCGCAGGATTGCTGCCGAAGCGGGCATCGATATTGCTGCTGTTGGTGGAACCGGGCCCCACGGCCGGGTTATTCGCCGAGACGTCGATGCCGCCATTGCAGGCGGTGTCGGAAAGGCCGCCGCGGCTCCAGCGGCCGCGCCAGCTGCAGCACCCGCACCGACCGCACCTTCGGATGAGCAGACACTCAAGCTGTTTGAAGAAGGCTCCTACGAGCTGGTTCCGCATGACGGCATGCGCAAGACGATTGCCAAGCGTCTGGTCGAATCCAAATCGACAGTGCCGCATTTCTACCTGACGCTGGAATGCGAACTCGATGCACTCCTGAACCTGCGCAAGGAGCTCAACGCTTCCGCGCCGGTGCGTGACGACAAGCCGGCCTTCAAACTGTCGGTCAATGACTTCGTCATCAAGGCCATGGCTTTGGCGCTCAAGGACGTGCCGCAGGCAAATGCCTCCTGGACCGAGGCCAACATGATCATGCACAAACATTCCGATGTCGGCGTGGCTGTCTCCATTCCGGGCGGCCTGATCACGCCGATTGTGCGGCAGGCAGAACTCAAACCTTTGTCGGTCATTTCCAATGAAATGAAGGACCTTGCCGGCCGTGCCCGAGACCGCAAATTGCAGCCGATGGAATATCAGGGCGGGACCACCGCCGTTTCCAATCTCGGCATGTTCGGCATCAAGGAATTTTCCGCGGTGATCAACCCGCCGCATGCGACTATTCTTGCCGTCGGCGCCGGGGAACAGCGGCCTGTCGTCAAGGACGGGGCACTTGCGATTGCCACGGTCATGTCCGTTACCTTGTCAACGGACCACCGCGCGGTAGACGGGGCGCTAGGGGCGGAACTTCTGGCAGCGTTCAAGGGATACATTCAAAACCCCATGAGCATGCTGGTTTAGCGGATCGGTCAAACAGGAGAGGATGCGGCGATGACTGAGCAGTTTGACAAAAAGGATATCGAGCAGGCGCTTGAGAAACTGAAGGCGTCCTGGGGATGGCTGATTGCCATTGGAATTGTCTCGCTGATTGGTGGGTTTTTGTGCTTTGCCAACCCGTTTGCGGCGACCATCACGGTGGACTACATCGCTGCATTTATCTTCATGCTCGTCGGCATTGGGCAGATCGTTCAAGCCTTTTCCGTTCGCGGCTCGGGCGGCTTTCTGTGGACACTCGCCGTTGGCATTTTGAGCCTGCTGGTGGGCGTGATGCTGGTTGGAAATCCCATCGCCGGCGCTGCTTCGCTGACCGTGCTTGTCGGTATCCTGCTGTTTTTTCTGGGCGCCGCGAAGATTGCGTTTTCGATGTCCATGCGGCCGGCTTCCGGTTGGGGATGGGTTACAGTGTCGGGCATTTTTTCGATCGTTCTCGGCGTGCTTATCTTTGCGGAATTTCCGTGGGCAGCTGCAACGGTGCTCGGCCTTTTCCTCGGCGTCGAACTGACCTTCAACGGCGTTGCGCTGCTTTTGACCGGGTTTGCATTGCGCAACAGCTGACACTGCCGGCCCGTTGGCCAAACAAGGATTGGGCATCCCGAAAACGGGGCGCCGCGAATAAAGACCAAGGCATTGAGAATGCCCTCACATCAGGAGACGAAGCGTGTCCAATACTTATGATGTCATCATCATCGGATCAGGCCCGGGCGGATATGTAACGGCTGTCCGGTCTGCACAGCTGGGACTCAAGACGGCCATCGTCGAGCGTGAGCACCTGGGTGGCATTTGCCTCAACTGGGGCTGCATTCCGACCAAGGCTTTGCTGCGCTCGGCAGAAATCCTGCACTTTGCCGAGCACGCGGACAGTTATGGTCTCAAGCTTGAAGGCAAGGTGTCAGCCGATATCAATGCGGTGGTGCAGCGCTCTCGCGGTGTTTCAGGCAGGCTGAATGCCGGCATCGGTTTTCTGATGAAGAAGAACAAGGTCGATGTCATCTGGGGCGAAGCCCAGCTGACAAAGGCTGCAAAAGGCGGCGCCCCGGCGGAGATTGTCGTCGGAAAATCGTCCAAGAAGCCAATGGAACCGCAGCATCCGGCGCCGAAAAACACACTGGGCGAGGGGACCTACAAGGCAAAGCATGTGATTGTCGCGACCGGCGCACGGCCGCGCGTCATTCCGGGTATCGAACCGGACGGCAAGCTGATCTGGACCTATTTCGAAGCCATGGTGCCGCCGGAACAACCGAAATCCATGCTGGTCATGGGGTCAGGCGCGATCGGCATCGAATTTGCAAGTTTCTACAACGCCATTGGCGTCGATGTGACGGTCGTAGAAATGATGTCGACCGTGATGCCGGTCGAAGATGCGGAAATTTCCGGCCTGGCCCGCAAGGCCCTCGAGCGCAGCGGCCTGAAGATCATCACCGATGCCAAGGTTTCCAAAGTCGAAAAAAGTGCCAACGCCGTCACCGCGCATGTCGAGACGAAAGACGGCAAGACGCAGGCGATCACCGCTGACCGGCTGATCTCGGCTGTCGGGGTTCAGGGCAACATTGAAAACCTCGGACTGGAAACGCTCGGCGTGAAAACCGATCGCGGCTGTATCGTCATTGACGGCTACGGCAAGACCAATGTCGAAGGTGTCTACGCCATCGGCGATGTTGCCGGCCCGCCGATGCTGGCGCACAAGGCCGAGCACGAGGGTGTTATCTGCGTCGAGAAGATCGCCGGCGTGCCGGGTGTCCACCCGATGGACAAGAACAAGATCCCGGGCTGTACCTACTGCGACCCGCAGGTCGCCAGTGTCGGGCTGACCGAGGCAAGGGCCAAGGAGGCCGGTTACGACATCCGCGTCGGCCGTTTCCAGTTCGGCGCCAATGGCAAGGCGATTGCCCTTGGCGAAGACAAGGGGCTGATCAAAACAATCTTCGACAAGAAGACCGGCGAGTTGCTCGGGGCGCATATGGTTGGCGCCGAAGTCACTGAACTTATTCAGGGATTCGTGGTTGCGATGAACCTTGAAACCACCGAAGAAGAGCTCATGCATAGCGTTTTTCCGCATCCGACCCTATCTGAGATGATGAAGGAAAGTGTGCTTGACGCCTATGGCCGCGCATTGAATGCTTAGAAGGTGATTCACAAAGGGGAGTGCTGAAATGAGCTGGATAATGTTTTTGGTCATCGGTCTGATCGCCGGTTTCATTGCCGAAAAGGTCATGAAGCGGAACCATGGGCTGATCAAGAACCTGGTTGTCGGTATCATTGGTGCGTATGTCGGCGGATTTTTGGTGCAAAGCCTGAATATCTCTGTCCCAGGTGGCACATTTGTCGGACCGCTGATTGTCGCCACCGTTGGCGCCATAATTTTGTTGTGGTTGTTCTCGCTGTTGGCGGGACGCTGACGACGGGTGCATTTATAAAGGGTTTTTCCCATGGTCACAGTTGTTGATACGGTTTCGCGTGAGCCAAAGCGCGTCCGGCATCCGGAAAAGGCGCACAGGCCCGACAACGAGGTCGTGCGCAAACCGGACTGGATCCGCGTCAAGGCGCCGACATCGAAAGGCTATCTGGAAACCCGCGACATCGTGAAATCCAACAATCTGGTGACCGTTTGCGAGGAAGCCGGCTGCCCGAATATCGGCGGTTGCTGGCAGCAAAAACATGCCAGCTTCATGATTATGGGGGAAATCTGCACGCGCGCCTGCGCCTTCTGCAATGTCTCAACTGGAAAGCCGTCTCAGCTTGATGCGAACGAGCCCGAGAATGTCGCAAAAGCCGCGTATCAGATGGGTTTGAAACATGTCGTGGTCACATCGGTTGACCGCGACGACCTCACCGATGGCGGCGCGCAGCATTTTGTCGAAACAATCACCGCGATCCGTGAAGCGTCGCCGTCAACGACGATTGAAATCCTGACACCCGACTTCCTGCGCAAGGAAGGTGCCCTTGAGACCGTCGTGCGGGCGCGTCCCGATGTGTTCAACCACAATCTGGAAACAGTGCCGTCGAACTATCTGACCGTCAGACCGGGCGCGCGCTATTTCCATTCGATCAGGCTGCTGCAAAGGGTTAAGGAAATCGATCCGGAGATGTTCACCAAATCGGGCGTCATGGTCGGGCTTGGCGAAGAGCGGAACGAAGTTCTCCAGCTGATGGACGATCTGCGCGTCGCCGATGTCGATTTCCTGACGATGGGGCAGTACCTGCAGCCGACCAAAAAGCATCACAAGGTGGAAAAGTTCGTTACGCCTGACGAGTTCAAATCCTATGAGACCATCGCCTATTCGAAAGGCTTTTTGATGGTGTCTGCGAGCCCGCTCACGCGGTCGTCCCACCACGCCGGCGACGACTTTGCAAAACTGCAGGCGGCACGGGCCGCGCGGGCAGGAATGACGATGTGACGTCCAAGACTTCTTCCAATGCCTAAGTTTGACACAAAGCGCTTCGTGCAACACACGCCCGAGCACATGTTCGCGCTTGTTGCCGACATTGAAAAATACCCCGAGTTCCTGCCGCTGTGCAAAGGGCTGAAAGTGCGCACGCGAAAACTGCGCGACACCAGGACACTGCTGATTGCCGACATGACCGTTGGCTACAAGGCCATTCGCGAAACCTTCACCAGCCAGGTGCTTTTAAGCCCGGACGATTCCGTCATCGACGTCAAATATCTCGACGGACCGTTCCGTTACCTCAACAACCGCTGGATATTCGAGCCTGCAGGCGAGGGTGGCTGCGACGTGTCGTTCTTCATCGACTACGAATTCAAGAGCCGCATGCTTGGCGCGCTGATGGGCACCATGTTCGACCGGGCATTTCGCATGTTTGCAGACGCGTTCGAAAAACGCGCAGGCGAGATTTACGGCTAAGTTCCATACCCGGCCGCGCATTTTCCCGAATCTTCACGGGATTGCGGCGTCATTCAAAGCAACAAAAAATCAAAAAATGCCGGCTTTGCGCAACAATCGCAAAGCCCGATCCACAGGCTGTGCCATATACAATCCATTTTCAAAGGCGCTATTGTCTAGGTAGCCGATCCGACGCAAAATATAGGTCAGCAATGTTGTCGTAATTAAAGGTCACGCTGCCAGCAGCCATGGCCAGAAAGCGAAACACTCATGAATGACTACGCTCCGCTTTCCTTCAAAGTGCCCGAGCCCCCGGTCCGTCCCGGTGACGAACCGGACTTTTCGGACTTTGAAGTCCCGAAAGCCGGCACTGTGCGAAAGCCCGGCATCGATTCGGATGCGCACGACATCAAGGATCTGGCCACCACCATGATCCGGGTGCTGAACAGGGAAGGGGACCCGGTCGGTCCCTGGGCGGAGGACATCGACAAGGACCTATTGCTGCACGGCCTTCGTTCGATGCTGCGCACCCGCGCCTTCGACGAGCGGATGATGACGCTGCAGCGTCAGGGCAAGACGTCATTTTACATGAAATGCACGGGCGAGGAGGCGATCGCTATCGGTCACCAACTGGCGCTGTCTCCCGGCGACATGAACTTTCCCACCTATCGCCAGCAGGGCCTGCTTCTGTGCCAAGACTACCCGGTCATCGACATGATCTGCCAGATCCTGTCGAATGCCCGTGACCCGCTGCACGGCCGGCAGTTGCCCGTTCTTTATTCCTCGAAGAAGCACGGCTTCTTCACGATTTCAGGCAATCTCGGGACGCAGTATATCCACGCCGTGGGCTGGGCCATGGCGTCGGCCATCAAGGGCGACACCAAGATCGCATCGGCCTGGATCGGCGACGGCTCCACCGCTGAAAACGACTTTCACGCGGCACTTGTCAATGCCTCGGTTTATCAGCCGCCCGTGGTGCTCAACATCGTCAACAACCAGTGGGCGATTTCTTCGTTCCAGGGCATTGCCGGGGGCGATCAGGCGACCTTCGCGGAACGGGCGCTCGGCTATGGCATTCCGTCGCTGCGGGTGGACGGAAATGACTTCATGGCCGTGCATGCAGTTTCGAGATGGGCGATCGAGCGCGCAAGACGCAACCTCGGGCCAACGATGATCGAATGGGTCACCTACCGCGTCGCTCCGCATTCGACATCGGACGATCCCAGCAAGTACCGGCCGCGCGAGGAGTCGGAAGCCTGGCCTTTGGGCGATCCGGTTTTGCGTTTCAAGAACTACCTGATCCAGGCCGGCCTCTGGTCGGAAGAACGGCATCTTCAGGCGGAAGCCGAGTTCGACGAGGAAATGCGCGTTTCGGCGAAGGAAGCCGAGTCCTACGGGGTCATGGGCGGCGGCTCCAGCGCCCGCGACATCTTCGAGGATGTCTACAAGGAAATGCCTCCGCATCTGCTTGCCCAACGTCAGAAGATGGGGGTCTAGGCGATGGTTCAGATGACCATGATCGAGGCCATCCGCAGTGCCATGGACGTGACCATGGAGCGCGACGAGGATGTCGTCGTGTTCGGCGAGGATGTCGGCTATTTCGGCGGCGTGTTCCGCTGCACGGCGGGCCTGCAGAAGAAATACGGCGCTTCGCGTGTCTTCGACAGTCCGATTAATGAGAGCGGTATTGTCGGCGCCGGTATCGGCATGGCCGTCTATGGCTTGCGGCCCTGTATCGAGGTTCAGTTCGCCGACTATATCTATCCGGCCTATGACCAGATCGTCTCCGAGGCGGCGCGCATCCGGTACCGGTCGGCGGGTGACTTTACTGCGCCGATCACCATTCGCAGTCCTGTCGGCGGCGGTATATTCGGAGGCCAGACCCACAGCCAGAGCCCGGAGGCGCTGTTTACCCATGTGTCCGGCCTCAAGACCATCGTGCCGTCGACACCCTATGACGCCAAGGGGCTTCTGATCGCGGCGATCGAAGATGACGACCCGGTTATCTTCCTGGAACCAAAGCGGCTTTACAACGGACCCTTTGATGGCCATCACGACCGTCCGGCGCAAAACTGGACCACACATCCGCTCGGGAACGTTCCGGAGGGGCATTATGCGCTGCCCATCGGCAAGGCCGCCATCCGGCGCGAGGGCTCTGCCGTCAGCATCATCACCTACGGCACCATGTGTTTTGTCGCTGAAACGGCGGTTCAGGAAACCGGCATCGATGCGGAAATTATCGATCTTCGCACACTGCTGCCACTCGACATCGAGACGATTGCCGCGTCTGTCAAGAAAACCGGACGCTGCATGGTGCTGCACGAAGCAACGCTGACCTCCGGTTTCGGCGCTGAGCTTTCCGCGCAGATACAGGAACAGTGTTTCTACAGTCTCGAGGTGCCGATTGAGCGCGTGACCGGCTGGGATACGCCTTATCCGCATGCGCAGGAGTGGCAGTATTTTCCAGGACCCGAAAGGGTGGGGCGGGCGTTGAAAGATCTGGTGGAGGCTGCGTGATGGGTGTTCATGCGATTAAAATGCCGGACGTCGGCGAAGGCATAACGGAAGCCGAGATCGTCGAGTGGAACGTCGGCGTCGGTGATCTGGTTCGCGAGGACGATGTTCTGGCCGCTGTCATGACCGACAAGGCAACCGTCGAAATACCGTCGCCGGTGGAAGGCAAGATCGTCTCCCTTGACGGTGAAATCGGCGCGATGACGGCCGTCGGGTCAACGATCGTCACCATCGAAGTTGCCGGTGGCGCTCCAGCTTCGGAAGAAATAAAGACACCTGCTGCGCCAGCCAAAAAGCAGGAACCCCCAAAGCCGGAAGAGGTGCCCGAAGTGCCTGCGACGGAAAAGCCGGAAGCAGCACCGGAACCCGCACCCGCAGTTTTGCCGAAACCTGCTATATCCGTTCCGAAAACCAACGGGCCGCCGCGCGCCGAAGGCGAGAAACCGCTCGCTTCACCCAGCGTGCGCAAACGCGCCATGGACGCGGGTATCGAGCTCGTTTATGTGCGTGGTTCCGGGCCGGCGGGGCGCATACAGCACGAGGATCTCGACGCCTATATCGCCGGCAGGGCAGAGCCTGTATCGAGTTCCTTCCAGCCTAACAACACGATCACCGAAACCAAGGTCATTGGCCTGCGACGCAAGATTGCCGAGCGCATGCAGGATGCAAAGAGCCGTATTCCACATATCACCTACGTGGACGAAGTCGACATGACCGAGCTAGAGGATCTGCGTGCCCATCTCAACAAAACCAGGCAGGATGATCAGCCAAAACTGACGATCCTGCCGTTTATCATGCGCGCCATGGTCAAGGCGTTGAAAGTGCATCCGAAGCTGAGTGCACATTTCGAGGACGATGCAGGCATTGTGCGCCAGTACGGCGCCGCACATATCGGCATTGCGGTCCAGACTTCCAACGGATTGATGGTGGCGGTTGTTCGAAATGCAGAAGCGCGGGATATCTGGGACATAGCAGCCGAAGCCCAAAGGCTGGCACAGGCAGCACGAGACGGCACGATCACCCGTGAGGAACTAACCGGTTCGACGATTACGCTTTCCAGTCTTGGTACCATCGGCGGCATCGTGTCGACACCGGTCATCAACAGTCCGGAAGTCGCCATTGTCGGCGTCAACAAGATCGCCATGCGGCCGGTCTATCAGGACGGCGCGTTCGTGCCGCGCAAGATCATGAACCTGTCTTCGTCATTCGACCATCGCATTATCGACGGATGGGATGCTGCAGAATTCATCCAGCATATCCGCGGCCTGTTGGAAACGCCGGCAACACTCTTCATGGAGCCGTAAATGAACTATTTGTCTTGTGAAGTGCTGGTCATCGGTGGCGGGCCGGGCGGATATGTGACGGCCATCCGCGCCGGACAATTCGGGCTTGATACTATTCTGGTCGAAAAGAAGAAGGTCGGCGGCACCTGCCTGAATGTCGGCTGCATTCCCTCCAAGGCAATGATCCACATTGCCGACGAATTTGAAAAGGCGGTCAAGGCATCAAACGGCAAGACGCCTGGTTTTTCAGTCAAGGAACCTGTCCTTGATCTCGTCGGTGCGGTCGAATGGAAGGACGGCATTGTCAACCGCCTCAATGGCGGCGTGTCTGCGCTTTTGAAAAAGGCCGGTGTGACGGTCATTAACGGTCAGGCCCGCATGCGCGACGGCAAGACCTGCAGCATTGCAGCCGAAAAGGAATCCTATCAGATCAAGGCGAAGTTCGTTGTTCTGGCGCCCGGCTCCGAACCGGTCGAACTGGAGAGCCTGCCATTCGGCAACAACGTGATTTCATCGACACAGGCCCTGATGCTGGAGGCATTGCCCAAAAACCTGGTGGTGGTGGGCGGCGGCTATATCGGTCTTGAGCTTGGAACTGCCTTTGCCAAGATGGGCTCAAAAGTGACGGTGGTTGAAGCCAGCGGGCAATTGCTTCCGCAATACGACAAGGAGATTGCAGACGTCGTCGGCCGTAGTCTGAAGAAGCTTGGCGTCGATGTTCATCTCAACACATTGGCCGGTGCGATGAACGATAAGGGTGGTGCGGTTGAAGCGGTTGGACCCGACGGCAAAACTACCTTGCTGGACGCCGACAAGGTTCTTGTAACCGTCGGCCGCAAGCCGCGTCTGGACGGCTGGGGCCTGCGCGAACTTCATCTCACCATAAAGGACGGCTTCCTCGATATCGATAGCGAATGCCGCACATCGATGACCGATGTCTTTGCCATCGGCGATGTCACCGGCGAACCGATGCTGGCGCACCGTGCCGTGGCGCAGGGCGAAGTGGTTGCCGAACTGATCGCAGGTAAACGGCGTGAATTCGAACCGGCGGCAATACCGGCCGTCTGTTTCACCGACCCGGAGATCGTCTCGGTCGGATTGTCACCTGCGGAGGCGCGTGATGCCGGGTACGATGTTGCGGTCGGCAAATTTCCCCTGCCTGTCAATGGGCGGGCAATGACGCTTGAAGCGGATGCCGGCTTTGTGCGTGTTGTGGCGCGCAAGGATAATGAACTGGTGCTGGGCATTCAGGCTGTCGGCAAAAACATCTCTGAATTTGCATCCTCTTTTTCACTGGCTCTCGAAATGGGTGCCTGCCTGCAGGACATTGCCTCGACCATTCACGCGCACCCCACACAGGGCGAAGGGATCCAGGAAGCGGCGATGCTTGCGCTGGGTCACGGACTGCATATCTAATGGATAAGACACTGGGAGATAATCATGCGGCTGATGCTCAAATTCACAATACCGGTTGAAAAAGGAAACCAGGCCGAAAGGGACGGTACGCTTGGCAAGGCCATCCAGGCCCTGGTTGAATCGGTCAACGCCGAAGCATCCTACTTTGCACTGGAAGACGGAGAGCGCATGGGTATTGTGATTTTCGAGGAAACCGACCAGGCGCGTATGCCGATGATCAACGAACCGCTCTTTGCGGCGCTTGATGCGGCGATTGAAATCCAGCCGGTTCTGACCGCAGACGATCTTCAGCGCGGAATTTGAAGCACACTTATTCTTTGCCGCGACCGGCGGCAATGAGTGCTTCCAGAGCTTCAGATACTGTTGCCCTTCTGATCGCATCGCGTCCGATATCGCCGAAGCGCAGCTCCCGGTGTGACGTTTGTCCGCTGCGCCGAGCCAGTGCCATATGAACAAGCCCGACCGGTTTTTCGCGGGAGCCGCCGCTGGGGCCTGCGACACCGGTCACCGCGACCGCAAGATCAGCGCGCGAGCGGGCGAGGGCACCTTCTGCCATTTCGATGGCCGTCTGCACGGATACGGCACCATGGGCTTCCAGAGTCGCGAGGGAGACGCCGATCATGTCCTGCTTGGCTTCGTTGGAATATGTGACGAACCCCCGGTCGAGGACCGCGGACGAGCCGGCCGTGTCGGTTATTGTCGCGGCGATCATGCCGCCGGTGCAGGATTCGGCGGTCGCAACCATCTGTCCCGAACGGGTCATCTGTTCAACAAGCGTCAAGGATAGATGGGCCAAATCAGTCATCAGAGATCGCTCCATATAAAACGGTCGCTGTGGCGATGGCAGCAATGCCTTCCCGGCGTCCGACAAATCCGATTTTTTCATTGGTGGTCGCCTTGACCGAACAGCGATCCAGACCAATGCCGACGATCTCCGCCAGGTTTTCGCGCATTGCCAATTTGTGCGGGCCGATTTTGGGCGCTTCGCAAATAAGAGTGACATCGGCATTCATGATAGTGCCGCCGGCCCCGGCAACAAGGTCAACGGCGTGCCGAAGGAATATGCGGGAATCCGCGCCCTTCCATTGCGGATCGCTGGGCGGAAAATGATCGCCTATGTCGCCTTTACCGCAGGTTGCGAGCAGGGCGTCAGTCAGGGCATGCAAGGCGACATCAGCATCGGAGTGGCCGGAGAGTGCATGGTCGTGCGGGATTTCAAGTCCACAAAGGACAACAGAACTGCCCGGCACCAATGCGTGGACGTCGTAGCCATTGCCGGTGCGAACATCCGGAAGTTGGGCCGGACCATTTGATTGCGATTTCAGTTTCTGGTCCGCCAATTCGATGTCCCTTGCTACAGTCAGTTTGACATTTTCCGGATCGCCGTCGACAAGTTTGACGCTCATTCCCGCCCATTCAGCGATAGCACTGTCGTCCGTGAAATCTGTTTGTTCCTGCTCGGCAGCATTGCGATGCGCTGACAATATGGCGAGGAAATCAAATCCCTGTGGCGTCTGCGCCACATAGAGACCTTCACGCGCTACCGTGTCTTCGACAATGTCGCCCTCGGTCGCCTTTTTCAACGTATCGGCGATGGCCAGCGCTGGCAGGACGGCGTCTGCTCCCCGGTCAAAAGCGTCAATTACCCTGTCTATAAGCGCGTGATCGACAAAGGGGCGAACACCATCGTGGATGAGCACATGCGTGATGCCGGCCTCATTGAAAGCTTCCAGCCCCCTTCGCACAGAGTCCTGTCGCTCGGTGCCGCCTTCGACGACAATAAATGATGCCGGTGCGTCGATCTTTTCCGCAGCACGAGTAAACAAAGGATGGTCATCGGGATGGATGACAATAGCAATCTGGCTGATACGGGGATGTTGCTGAAATGTCTGAAGCGTCCAGGACAGTACGTCGCGGCCACCAATCAAACGGTATTGCTTCGGGCCGTCTTCGGTATTGCCGGCCCGTTCGCCGCGCCCCGCCGCGACGATGACTGCACCGATTGTTCCAAATTCCGACATGGTCACCTTTTAACTGCTCCAGGCATTGATGCTGTAGCTGCCCTAAGACGATTTGACCAGCAATACCGGCGAGATTTCGACTTGCATAATTTTTGATGTTGCTTAAAAAGTAAGCAATCTTATGTAGTGCACTATTTTGATGCAGTGGAGATATGATCGAACAGGCTTTCAATATCGGTCCTGTGCCCATTCGCAACCGGGCAATCCTGGCACCCATGTCGGGCATCAGCGATTTGCCGTTTCGGCGCCTCGCCTGGCGCTATGGGGCAGGCCTCGTTGTTACCGAGATGGTCGCGAGCCGCGAACTGGTGTGCGAGAGCAGGGAGTCCTGGGCGCGGCTGAAGGGTGATGGCATCGAGCCGCATGTGGTTCAGCTAGCCGGACGGGAGGCGAAGTGGATGCACGAGGCCGCGAAGATCGCCGAAGCCAACGGTGCGGACATTATCGACATCAATATGGGTTGTCCCGCCAGGAAGGTGACCGGTGGTTATTCGGGTTCTGCACTGATGCGCGATCCCGATCATGCTCTGGGCCTCATCGAAGCGACCGTTTCGGCGGTCAAAGCGCCGGTCACCGTGAAGATGCGTCTTGGCTGGGACCAGAACTCACTGAATGCGCCCGAACTGGCGCATAGAGCGGAACTTGCAGGAGCGCAGATGATCACCGTGCACGGCAGGACCCGATGTCAGTTCTACAAGGGAAGCGCCGACTGGCGCGCAATCCGCGCGGTGCGCGATGCGATCGACATACCGCTTGTGGCCAATGGTGATGTGGAAACACGCGCCGATATTGAAGGTATCGTCGCGCTCAGCGGCGCAGACGCCGTCATGATCGGGAGGGCTGCACAGGGAAGGCCCTGGCTCGTCGGACAACTGGCTGGTGCTGATAACTTTCCGAAATCGCTGACAGAAATTTTCGATCTTGTGCTCGAACACTACGAAATGAATCTTGCGCATCATGGCGCCGATGTCGGCGTCAGACACTTTCGCAAACACCTCGGATGGTACCTCGAACGCAATGTTCCCGGATGCCCCGGCGACCTGAAGGCGAACATCATGACCGGTCGCGATGCGGGCGCTGTAGCCGAACATATCAAAACTGCCTTTTTGGATTACGGCAGTGCCGTTGCGGCGGACAAGGCAGCGGCATGAGCATTGCCGATACCGTTGCGAGCGTGACTGATCAGTCGGCAAATACCGTCCTGAATGCCATCCGACACCCGGTTATCATGGTCGATGACGACAGCTTCATTTCGTTTGCAAACTGGGAAGCGGAAGCCTTTTTTGGCGCTAGCCGCGCCCATCTTTCGCGCCGCAGACTTGATTCCTACATACCCTTCGGCAGCCCTTTGCTTGGGCTGATCGAACAGGTCAGGGAACGGCGCGCGCCGGTCAATGAATACCGGGTTGATGTCAGCTCGCCCAAGCTTGGAAGCGAACGGCTTGTGGATCTTTATGTGGCGCCGGTTACCGACCAGGCCGGGTCAGTCGTTGTGCTCTTTCAGGAACGGTCGATGGCCGACAAAATCGACCGCCAGTTAACCCACAGGGCGGCGGCGCGGTCCGTCACCGGCCTTGCGTCCATGCTCGCGCATGAAATCAAGAATCCGCTATCGGGCATTCGCGGTGCGGCGCAATTGCTCGAAGCATCTGTCATTGACGACGACCGTGCGCTCACACGCCTAATCCGCGACGAGACAGACCGCATCGTGTCGCTTGTCGATCGCATGGAGATATTTTCGGACGAGCGTCCGGTCGACCGTTCTCCGGTCAACATCCACGCGGTTCTCGATCATGTCAAAGCTGTCGCATTGGCCGGATTTGCCAAGAATATCAAATTTGTAGAGAATTACGATCCATCGCTTCCGTCGGTCTTTGCCAATCGCGATCAATTGGTTCAGGTGTTTTTGAATCTGATCAAGAACGCCAGCGAGGCGCTTGGCAATCATTCTTCCGGTGAAATAACCCTAACGACCGCTTATCGGCCCGGCATCCGGCTTTCCGTGCCGGGCGCAAGCGAGAAAGTGTCCTTGCCGCTGGAGTTTTGCGTGCAGGACAACGGGTCCGGCGTGCCGCCCGATATCCTGCAGCACCTGTTCGATCCTTTCATAACAACCAAGATCAATGGGTCCGGGCTGGGTTTGGCGCTGGTTGCCAAGATTGTCGGCGACCATGGCGGTATTGTCGAATGCGACAGCCAGTCGAACAAAACCGTTTTCCGCATTTTGATGCCGGCGTCGAAAGACGATAATCCGGCAGCCCTGGAGGCAAAAAGATGAGCAATGCCACAATCCTCGTGGCTGACGACGACGCAGCCATCAGAACCGTGCTCAATCAGGCTCTTTCGCGTGCCGGGTATGATGTGCGCATCACATCAAACGCGGCGACGCTGTGGCGCTGGGTGGCGTCCGGTGACGGGGATCTGGTGATCACCGATGTGGTCATGCCCGACGAAAATGCCTTTGATCTGTTGCCGCGCGTCAAGAAAGCCCGCCCGGACCTGCCGGTTCTGGTGATGAGCGCTCAAAACACATTCATGACGGCGATCAGGGCTTCCGAGCGCGGCGCTTATGAATATCTGCCGAAGCCGTTTGATCTGACGGAGATGATATCGATCGTCGGGCGGGCGCTGTCGGAACCGAAGAAGGCATCCGCCGACGCGGAAGATGATCTGGGCGAGGGCATGCCGCTTGTCGGCCGCTCCGCAGCCATGCAGGAAATATACCGTGTCCTCGCTCGGTTGATGCAAACCGACCTGACGCTGATGATCACGGGCGAATCCGGCACCGGAAAGGAGCTGGTTGCCAAGGCTCTGCACGATTATGGCAAGCGCCGAAACGGCCCCTTCGTCGCCATCAATATGGCGGCCATTCCGCGCGACCTGATCGAGTCCGAACTGTTCGGGCACGAAAAAGGCGCCTTTACGGGCGCACAGAGCCGGTCTAGCGGCCGCTTCGAGCAGGCTGAGGGCGGCACACTCTTTCTTGATGAAATCGGCGATATGCCGATGGATGCGCAAACGCGCTTGCTGCGCGTCCTGCAGCAGGGCGAATATACGACGGTTGGCGGCCGCACTGCGATCCGCACCGATGTGCGCATTGTTGCCGCAACCAACAAGGATCTGAAGACATCCATCAACCAGGGTCTGTTTCGGGAGGATTTGTTTTACCGCCTGAATGTCGTGCCGCTGCGATTGCCGCCCTTGCGCGACCGGGCCGAGGATATACCCGACCTTGTCCGTCATTTCAGCAATGAGGCGGAAAAGGAGGGATTGCAGGTCAAGCGGTTCGAGGGGTCCGCTCTAGATCAACTCAAACAGTATCCGTGGCCAGGCAATGTGCGCGAACTGGAAAATTTTGTTCGCCGCATCACAGCACTCTATCCCCAGGATGCCATTACCTCCGAGATCGTGGAAACCGAATTGCAGGTCGAAAGCGCCGAGAGCACTGCAAGTCCGATCGGAACGGTATCGGGGTCGGCAACCATCGCGCAGGCGGTCGAAGACAATATGCGGCGCTACTTTTCCCAGTTCGGTTCCGATTTACCGCCGCCGGGGCTCTATCACCGGGTGCTGGAAGAAGTCGAATATCCACTGGTGCTCGCGGCATTGACTGCAACCCATGGCAACCAGATAAAAGCTGCGGAATTGCTTGGGTTGAACAGAAATACACTGCGGAAAAAAATCCGCGAACTTGGCGTTTCTGTTTATCGCTCGCCACGTAGTGCTTGACCAGCTCTGATCAGCGTTGCATTTTCGCCACAATGCGTTGCATTATGGCAACGCGCAGGTGCGGCGCACCGAATCGCATACATGACTGATTCTGAGAATTTACCGGGGGCCGGATGACAGTCGGCGGAACTCTATCATCTGCAGGCGCGGGAGCGTCTTTGCCGCCCAAAGACAGCGACAGGCGCAGGGTGCTTGCTTTGCCGGGCATCATCATTGTCGCGTGCGCCCTGATCTGCGCCATTGCGTCCTTTATTGTGCTGATGGGGCTGACGCCGATAGCGCCGCGCAATGATGTGGTGCTGACGGCTGTTATCGTCAACCTTGTGTTCGTTGTCGCCCTGATTGGTCTCATCGTCCGTGAAGTTGCCAATATTATCGCCGCCCGAAGACGGGGACGGGCTGCGTCCCGGCTGCATGTGCGCATTATTGGCCTGTTCAGCGTGGTGGCGATTCTGCCGGCCATCCTGGTTGCAATCGTGGCAAGCATCACGCTCGATATCGGTCTTGACCGCTGGTTCTCTCTTAGAACCAAAGAAATAGTCAGTTCGTCACTCAGCGTTGCTGAAGCCTATGTGAATGAAAATGCTCGCTATTTGCAGGGTCAGACTGTTTCGATGGCCAATGATCTGGATTCGGCGCGCACACTCTACAGCCTTGACCGGACCGGATTTAATGTCCTGGTCACACGTCAGGCAATCGGCAGGGGATTGCTTGCGGCCAGCGTAGTACGGGAGGATGGCAGCCTCATCGTGCGGGCTGAAATACCCACGGAAACCCGGCTGCCCGATGTTCCGGAAGATGCGCTGGAGGCCGCGGCAAAAGGTGAACCGGCGCTTATTCCACCGGGGTCCACCAACCTCGTCGGCGCTGTCATCAAATTGCAGAATATCCCGGGCGCGTTTCTCTATACCATCCGAGCCGTAGACCCGGCTGTCATTCAATCGATGCGCCTGATGGAGGAGAACACCGAGGAGTATGAATCGCTGGAGGAGGATCGGCGACCCATTCAGCTGGCATTCGCAATCCTCTACCTGGGCTTTGCATTGATCGTACTGCTGTCAGCAATCTGGACCGCGATTGCGGTCGCGGACAGGATCGTACGACCCATCCGGATGCTGATCGGAGCTGCCGATGATGTCGCCAGTGGTGATCTTGATGTACGCGTACCGGTAAAAGCGTCCGAT
This sequence comes from Hyphomicrobiales bacterium, assembly GCA_024244645.1. GTDB lineage: Bacteria > Pseudomonadota > Alphaproteobacteria > Rhizobiales > Rhizobiaceae > Hoeflea_A. The sequence goes on along the minus strand of JAAEOH010000421.1, from coordinate 9,053 downwards.
GGTGACGTTGGTAATTTGTCAAAGACATTCAATAATATGATTGAGGAAGTTCGCGTCCAACGTGATGAAATTCTGTCAGCACGTGATGAGATGGATGAACGCCGTCGGTTTACCGAGGCCGTTCTATCGGGAGTGACCGCAGGTGTCATCGGCGTACATGAAGACGGCCTTATCTCAATTGCCAACCGGTCCGCCGAAATTATGCTGGGCGTCGAGCAGGACAAACTTGTCGGCAGACTGCTAACCGACGTGGCACCGGAAATCGCTCCGGTCCTGGCGAGTGCGGCACTTTGGCAGCGCGATGAATATCGCAGCCAGATCTCTGTTATGCGCAACGGCAAGGAGCGAACGCTCAATGTGCAGGCGACGCAGGAAGGACCCCATCACGGCCAGGAATCCTATGTTGTTACGCTGGATGATATCACCGATCTGGTGATAGCACAGCGGTCAACGGCATGGGCGGAAGTTGCCCGGCGCATTGCCCATGAAATCAAGAACCCGCTGACCCCGATTCAATTGTCGGCCGAACGGATCAGGCGCCGTTACGGAAAGCAGATATCGACCGATGACCGTGCTGTGTTCGACCAATGCACCGATACAATCGTTCGACAGGTCGAAGATATCGGACGCATGGTCGACGAATTCTCCGCATTTGCCCGTATGCCAAAACCGGCAAAAGAAAAACAGGATTTGCGTGAGATTATCAAGGACGCCTTATTCTTGCGCGAAATGGGACGCAACGACATTGAATTCAAGAGGGAGCTAGGAGACGCTCCTCTGACCGGATATTTCGACTCGCGCATGCTCGGACAGGCGTTCGGCAACCTGATCAAGAATGCCACGGAAGCGATCGACTCCGTTGCGGCAAATCAGCAGAGAGACGGACGACGGGTGTTGGTGCGGGCCGGTCGCGGGCCGGACGGTATGCTGCAGGTTGATGTTATCGACAACGGCAAGGGATTGCCGGTGGAGAACCGGAACAGGATATTCGAGCCATATATGACAATGCGCGACAAGGGCACGGGTCTCGGACTGGCAATCGTCAAAAAAATTATTGATGAACACGGGGGTGTGCTTGAGCTTCACGATGCACCGCGGGAATTCGACACAAATGGCGGTGCCATGATTCGTGTCAATCTGCCGGTGGGAATGGCTTCAAGCAACTCGAATTCGACAGGAGAGATACAAGCAGATGGCATCTGACATTCTAGTTGTCGATGACGAGGATGATATCCGGGAACTTGTTTCTGGAATCCTGTCAGACGAGGGTCATGAAACGCGCACTGCCGGCGACAGCGACGGTGCGTTGCAGGCGATCGCCGAACGGGTTCCGCGCCTTGTGTTTCTGGATATATGGCTACAGGGAAGCGCGCTGGATGGTCTTGCTCTGCTGGACGAGATCAAGGCGCGCCACCCGCATTTGCCGGTGGTGATGATCTCCGGACATGGCAATATCGAAACGGCGGTCTCGGCCATCCGGCGCGGCGCCTATGACTTTATCGAAAAGCCGTTCAAGGCGGACCGGCTGGTCCTGGTCGCCGAACGGGCGCTTGAAACGTCCAATCTCAAACGGGAGGTGGATGAGCTGAAGCGGCGGTCGGGCGATCCTATCGATCTGACCGGAACCTCGGTCGCCATTTCCCAGCTGCGCCAGCTGATAGAGAAAGTGGCACCCACAAACAGTCGCATTATGATCCTTGGACCGTCCGGCGCGGGCAAGGAACTGGTCGCGCGGATTATCCACCGCCATTCCAGCCGTGCTGACGGACCGTTTGTTGCACTCAATGCGGCAGCCATAACCCCTGAACGCATGGAGATCGCGCTTTTCGGCACCGAGGCCGGAAATGGTCAGGAGCGGAAGGTGGGTGCCTTGGAAGAGGCCCATGGCGGTATTTTATATCTGGATGAAATCGCCGACATGCCCAAGGGAACGCAGAACAAGATCCTGCGGGTTCTGGTCGATCAGAACTTTGAGCGAGTGGGCGGGTCGAAACGGGTCAATGTCGATATCCGTGTGGTTTCGTCGACTTCGCGCAATCTGGAACATCTGATCGGTGAGGGCGACTTTCGCGAAGATCTCTACCACCGCCTGGCAGTGGTTCCCGTGCGCGTTCCTTCGCTTGCCGAACGCCGCGAAGATATCCCCTTCCTTGTCGATCAGTTCATGAAGCAGATCAGCGAGCAGGTGGGGATCAAGGGCCGTCAGATCGGCGATGATGCAATGGCCGTTCTGCAGGCCCATGACTGGCCGGGCAACATCCGCCAGCTCAGGAACAACATCGAGCGGCTGATGATTCTGACCCGCGGCGATAGCGGCAACAGCGCGATCAGCGCCGATATGCTGCCCAAGGAAATCGGTGAAATGCTGCCAAATGTTTCCGGGCAGGACGAAAACCATGTGATGACGCTGCCGCTTCGGGAGGCGCGCGAGCTATTTGAACGCGAATATCTGGTCGCACAGATTAACCGTTTTGGCGGAAATATCTCAAAAACCGCCGAATTCGTGGGAATGGAAAGGTCGGCTCTGCATAGAAAGCTTAAGACGCTTGGTCTATAAGAGTCGCGAGGGGAATTCGGCTGAAAACGGCCGACTGCCCCTGTGCAGTGTGAGCGATTAGGGGCCGAATGGCATGAAAGTCATCATCTGCGGGGCGGGGCGTGTTGGTTACGGTATCGCAGAACGGCTGTCGACCGAGGAAAATGACGTCTCGGTAATCGATACTTCGCCGCCGCTTATCCACGCAATTCGTGAATCGCTTGACGTGCGCGGCTATGTCGGCCATGGCGCCCACCCCGAAGTGCTTGCGCAGGCGGGTGCCGACCAGGCCGACATGATCATCGCAGTGACGCTCTATGACGAGGTCAACATGGTCGCCTGCCAGGTTGCCCATTCGCTGTTCAATGTTCCGACCAAAATCGCCAGGATCAGGGCTCAGAGCTATCTGGCGTCGCACTATTCCGATCTGTTTTCCCGCGAGCACATGCCGATCGATGTCATCATCTCACCGGAGATCGAGGTCGGCCAGATGGTTCTGCGTCGCATTGCGCTGCCAGGAGCAAACGATGCTGTGCGGTTTTCCGAAGATTCCATCGCCATGGTGGCCATCGAATGCCTGGAGGATTGCCCGGTGGTCAACACGCCGCTGGAACAGCTCAGCGATCTGTTCCCGGACCTGACAGCCACCGTCGCGGGTGTATGGCGCAATGGCAGTCTGATTGTTCCGCATTCCACGGATCAGCTCATCACCGGTGATCTGGCCTATGTCATTTGCGACCGCGACCATGTGCGCAGGACGCTTGGTCTGTTCGGTCACGAGGAGCCGGAAGCAACCCGCATCGTTATTTCAGGTGGTGGCAATATCGGATTTTTTGTCGCCAAGACGATCGAGGAAAGGCAGCCCCGAACGAAAGTCAAGATGATTGAATTCCACCGTGAAAGGGCGGTCAGCATTGCTGATCAGTTGAACCGTACGGTTGTTCTCAACGGATCTTCGCTCGATCAGCAGATCCTTGTCGAGGCCGACATTCAGGATGCGGATCTCATGGTGGCGCTGACCAATGATGATCAGGTCAATATTCTTTCCAGCGTGATGGCCAAACGGTTAGGATGCAAATCCAATCTTGCACTGATCAATAGCCCGGCATTTCTCGATTTTACCAAGACGCTGGGCATCGATGCCCACGTCAATCCGCGGGCAGTCACCATCTCCAGAATTCTGCAACACGTGCGGCGAGGGCGCATTCTGGCGGTGCACAGCGTGCTGCAGGGCGCAGCCGAGGTGATAGAGGCGCAAGCGCTCGACACATCTCCGATCGTGGGGACTGAGCTGCGTGATCTTGAATTGCCGCACGGTATCCGCATCGGCGCCATCTATCGTGACGGCAAGGTCCTGAGGCCCGACGGCGACAGCAAGATCAAGACGAATGACCGCGTTGTGCTGCTCGCCAAGGCAGAATCGGTGCGCCACGTCGAACAACTGTTTCGCGTCAGCCTGGAATTTTTTTGATCGTCATGGGCGGCGTAGTTTTCCTGATAACCATTTCGGTCTCCGGCCTGTTGGCCCTGCTGGTGCCGGCAGTGCTGGTTGCGATCGCACACTCGGAAATCGAACTGGCCACCGAAATGTTGCTGCTTTTTGCTGTGGGAGCCTTTGTTGCCGTCGCGGTGGTGACAGCATTGTCGGGAAGGGTAAAACAGACCGAGCGCGCGTTCACCTATCTGGCGCTTGTCGGCGTTTGGACCGTAACGCCGGTCATCGGTGCCATAATTTTTATGGTTCTGGCCGATCTGCATTTGATGCCAGCGTGGTTCGAAGCTGTCGGCGCGCTGACAACCTCCGGTGCTTCGGTGCTGGTCCGCGAAAATGCGCCAAAAGGTCTTCTGGTCTGGCGCACGATGACCGAGTGGTATGGCGGGTTTCTGACGCTTGCTTCGATCATTCATGTTCTGGCACCGGCGGGGTTCGGTGGTGTGCAGGGCAGCAGCCGGTTGTTATCAACCAATCCGGGTGAAGGCCTGTTCAAGCTGCAAACCTACAGCACACTGGCGCTGCAATATTCGCTGATGACCGGTCTTATTTTCCTTGGTCTAATGCTTTTCGGGGTAAAGCCGCTGGAAGCGGTGATGCTGGGAATGATATCGGCTGCAACCGGTGGCTTTCTGCCGTTTTCCGGTCCATTGGAAGAGAATATCGGTCGTGGCGCGGCAACAATCATGGCGTTTGGCCTGTGCCTTGGCACAATGAGCGTTTTCTGGCGACGCCAAATTCTGAGGCGTCCGCGTCACATTTTTCAAAACAATCTCGAGGCAAAGATCGTCGTTGCTGTCATCGTCGCACTGACCATTGCCTATGCGGTCAGAATAGCTGACGTGTCGGGTGGGCCACTGCGTGGCACGCTGATCGCAGCACTCCAGGAAGGCTTTTTTACAGCCTGTTCTCTGGTGGCAACCAGCGGTATCGAGACACGTCCGGGCGTTATCGCGCTGTTGCCGAGCATCGTTGTGTTGGCAATCGTATTTGTCGGAGCGGGGGTCTATTCCACGACGGGAGGCGTCAAGGTCTTCCGTATTGGAGCCATGTGGATCTACACGGTCGCGGAGCTTAATCGACTGATCTACCCGAACAGCGTCGATCGACTGAAATTCGGTGACCTGGCGATAGAACGACAATCAATGCAGGCGATATGGACATATTTCATCATCGCAATACTGGTGGTTGGTACCGGCGCGATGCTGATTGCGTTGACCGCAACCGGATTCGAGGCGGCCATTGTCATGTCGGTTGCGTTCTTTTCCAATGCAAGCCCGGTCTATGACGCCTTGCGTCCGATTGCTTCCGATGCGGTGGTCAGCGACTGGCCGTCTTTTCAGACCTTGCCGCAGTCGGTCACATACCTGCTTGCCATAGCGATCATGACCATTGGCAGGCTGGAAGTTCTTGTGATCTTCGCGGTTTTGAATATCCGGTACTGGTACAACCGCTAGTAAATATCAAAAAATTGCATACAATCTATCAGGTTGTAGGCCAGTTTTTAAGATTGCGGAACAGGTGTCGATTTGATAACCAACAAAGTGATGTTTACTCGGACAGCAGTATGCTGCCAATGAGTGTTAGTCCCGCGAAGGGGTGCGGTACAGCCGTGCAAAAAGAAAAATACGACAAGGACAAGGAAGACTGACGCCATGGCGGAGCGTTCTCAGAATTTGCAGGACCAATTTCTCAATACTGTCAGAAAACAAAAGGTACCCCTCACAATCTTCCTGATAAACGGCGTCAAGCTGACTGGGGTGGTGACATCTTTTGACAATTTCTGCGTTTTGCTGCGCCGCGACGGGCACTCGCAACTTGTCTACAAGCATGCGATTTCCACGATAATGCCCGGCCAGCCGATTCAGATGTTTGAAGGCGAAGAAGCGAGCCGTGAAGGCTGATCAATCCAAAAAAGCACTCGGAACCAGAAACAGCGGGAATGATACGGACGGCGAGGGCGATGCCACTCGCGTGTTTGTGCTCGTTCCGGTTCTGAAATCAAGCGGTTCGTCGGATTCGGGCGAGGGGATTGCACGCCTTTCGCGGCCCGGAGACATGCGTCTTGCCGAAGCCGTCGGCCTTGCCGAGGCAATCGATCTTGATGTCGTGCATGCGGGCACCGTGGTTCTCAACACCGTGCGTCCCTCGACACTGATCGGTTCCGGCAAGGTCGATGAGATTGCAGGCATGCTGGCCAGCCTCCATGCGGGTCTTGTCGTCGTCGATCACCCGCTCACACCGGTTCAGCAACGCAATCTCGAGAAGGCCTGGAAGGCGAAGGTCATCGACCGGACGGGATTGATCCTGGAGATATTCGGCCGCCGCGCAACGACCAGGGAAGGGGTGCTGCAGGTCGAGCTTGCGCATCTCAACTATCAGAGGGGCCGGCTTGTGCGCGGCTGGACGCACCTTGAACGGCAAAGGGGCGGCGCAGGTTTCCTCGGCGGTCCGGGCGAGACACAGATCGAGGCCGACCGCCGCATCCTGCAGGAAAAGATCGTCAAGCTGGAGCGCGAACTCGAACAGGTCCGCCGCACCCGAAACCTTCACCGGTCAAAACGCAAGAAGGTTCCGCATCCCGTCGTTGCCTTGGTGGGTTACACCAATGCCGGAAAATCGACCCTGTTCAATTCGATAACAGGGGCCGAAGTTCTGGCGGAAGACATGTTGTTTGCAACGCTGGATCCCACCTTGCGGCGTATGACGCTGCCGCACGGGCGCATGGTCATCCTTTCGGACACAGTCGGCTTCATTTCGGATCTTCCCACCCATCTCGTAGCCGCCTTCAGGGCGACGCTTGAAGAGGTTCTGGAGGCCGATCTCATTTTGCATGTGCGGGACATGTCGGATCCCGACAATCAGGCCCATTGCGCGGATGTTCTGCGCATCCTCGATGAACTCGGGGTCAACCGGCCGGGAGCCGGCGTGACTGAAATCATCGAGGTCTGGAACAAGATCGATCTGCTGCCGGAAGAGGCCGTGGATGCGTTGCATGCACAAATCGGCGCCGGCGAAAAAGTTGCCGCCGTATCTGCTGTGTCGGGCAGGGGCATCGACACGCTCCTGGGTCTAATCGAGAATACCCTGTCCGGCGCGCTCCTCAACAGTTCAGTCATCCTGCATGCGAATGAGCTGTCGCACATGGCCTGGCTCTATGATCATGCGACCGTGCTTGATCGCCATGACGGGGAGGACGGGAGCGTCTCGCTGGATGTCGAAATCACCGAGCATGAATTGTCCGAGTTTGAACGGCGCCGGCGCGTTGCCAGTTAACTGTCATCAAAGTTTCAGACGGCCGGTCGGCAATTGGCTCAGTCATGCACCTTGGCTTTGCCCCAGAGCGTTTCCATGCGCTCAAGCGATGCCTCTTTAATATCTTCGCCATTTTCAGAGAGCGATTTTTCGATATAGGAGAAGCGCTTGCGGAATTTCGCGTTGGTGCCGCGAAGGGCCATCTCGGGGTCAGCGTCGACGTGGCGGCCGAGATTGACCAGCGCAAAGACCAGATCGCCGAATTCGTCCCTGACCCTTGCTTTGTCTTCCATTTCCAGAGCACCGCGCAGTTCGGCCAGTTCCTCTTCGATTTTCGCCAACACCGGTGTGGCTTCGCTCCAGTCGAAACCGACCTTGGCTGCTTTGTGCTGCAGCTTGATGGCCTCGGTAAGTGCGGGCAGGGCACGCGGCACCCCATCCAGTAAGCCTGTTCCTTCTTCATCCGACTTGCCGTGCAGACGCCGCCGCTCGGTTCTTTCTGCCTTTTCGGCGGCCTTGATTTCTTCCCATTGCAGCTTGACGCCTTCGGGCGTGTCGGCAGATGCGTTTTCGAACACATGCGGATGACGCCTGATCATCTTGCGGGTGATGGCGTGCACGACGTCACCAAAATCAAAAGCGCCGGCTTCTTCAGCCATGCGGGCGTGAAACACGACCTGCAGCAACAGGTCACCCAGCTCGTCGCACAGATCGTCCGGATCGTCCCGCTCGATCGCGTCAGCCACCTCGTAGGCTTCCTCGATCGTATAGGGCTTGATGGATTGAAAATCCTGCTTGACGTCCCACGGACAGCCCGATTGCGGATCGCGCAGGGCGGCCATGATTTCGATGAGGCGGGCGATGTTCTTTGACGGTTCCATGGCGCCATAGTAGCCGGAACGGTTGTCCGTTGGACAGGGATGCAGGTGCTGCAAGCAGATTTCCACAGCGGAATTTTAGGGCCGTGACATCCACATAAATCAAACTTTGGTTGCAAATATCCTTGCGGCAACCGACGTGTTAATACTGCGTCATGAATCCAACTGACGCCGCATTGTTTGAGGATTTTGTACAACCGATGATCGGTCTACCGCTCGGCCATTTCTGGTTTGGTCACGGGTCTGCGATCTTTCTGGAGTTTGGCAGACTCAGCCCAGGAAAACGCCGTGATGGAAGCGAGGGAGATCCTCAAGGCGAATACGGTGTCATGATCGAATGGGGCTGGCGTCTGGAAGGACGAAAATACATCCTGTGCGGTTGCCGATCGGACGAAGACAGATGGGAGCCTTCGTTTGATATGTTGCGCGATACATCGCTGGCGAGCGTATCGTTGACGGGCCGGCTGTCGGAAATCGATCTTTGCTTTTCAAACGAGATGCACTGTGTTTCGTTCATGATCGAAAAGGGTCATCCGCAATGGACGATCTTCGATCGTCGCAGTGATAAACTGCGAACGCTGATTTCTCGGAAAGGGCGGGTTGAACTTGAAAGGCCCGCTCGTCCGTATGTATCCCCACAGCGAACGGGCTCAACGTCAAATGATTCGAGTTCATCCTAATCCAGTCACACACAAAAGTCGCATAAGATAGATTATGGAACTAGAGCGTGTCTTGTTTATACGGGATCATTTGATGGCGGAATATCGGCCCACTCGGTTAGGCGCGTCGCGCAGCGCGATGTGGTGCATCGGGCAAGCGGCACAACGACGCCGATGGGCCGATTTGCCGCCACCCCTGATAGGACTATGCTGTTGATATGCTGCGGCAATCG
>JAAEOH010000420.1 GCA_024244645.1 Hyphomicrobiales bacterium | reverse complement strand
GTGTCCACCAACGATAGTGGACATTAGGGGGTTTGCGATGGCACGTCGAAAGCGACGGTCATGGAGCAAGGAAGAGAAGCGTTCGATCTGTTTGCAGACCCTGGCTCCGGGTGTATCGGTTGCCCAGGTGGCGCGCCGTTACGCGATGAACGCCAACCAGATATTCAACTGGCTGAAGGACGCGCGCTTTGCGCCGGTTTCGGAGAATATCGAGGCTGATGCCGCCGGTTTCATTCCGGTTGATGTTTGTTGCGAGCCGCCAGCTAATTCTGTTCCGTCTGTTTTGGAACCGGCCAAGGCCATCGGGTCACATGGCCATATTGAGATCGCCCTTTCCGGCGGCCACCGCCTGATTGTTGAAGGCGGTTTCGACGGCGCTGAGTTGGCGCGATTGTTGAAGGGATTGGTATCGTGATCCCGGTACCGAGCAATACCCGCATCTGGCTGGCAGCGGGCGTGACGGATATGCGGCGCGGATTTAACACGCTCGCCGCCCAGGCCGAGAAGGTTTTGGCCGAAGATCCGTCTTCCGGCCATTTGTTCGTTTACCGTGGGCATAGGGGTAATTTGATAAAAATTATCTGGTGGGACAGCCAGGGTGCCTGTTTGTTTTCCAAGCGTTTGGAACGCGACCGGTTTGTTCCTATGACCTTTGTCAATGGTTTTGCGCACAGATAACTTGTCACTTGCGATCGGCAGATGTGGTTAGAGATGGTGCGATCCGCATAGGTGAGGACGTCGGGGAATTTCGACGGTCGCTCAGACTCCTATTCGGGGGTTGGTTACCCCATGATGACGGTGCGTCGGAGGGCTGTCTCGCTCTGGCCGCGGACGTGGGCATGAAAACCTGTCCAACACAAATTCGAGGGTTCCCTCTACCGCGCCGGCGTCCTCGCTGGTGCGGATCGCAAGTAATAAGCCTTCAGACTTGGAGCGGCACGCGATGCCCGATTGACCAAATAAAGCAGAGCAGTTCGCGCGCGACCGCTGCAGTGACGACCACGGATCGCTTGCCGCGGGCGCTAAGCCTGCGGTGGGTCTTGTGCAGCCGTAGCTGCGCTTTCCATGCCAGATCGATAATCTCCTGTGACACGGGCGGGCGGTGCTGCTTCATCCACTGTCCCACTTTCGGGGTCGTGCGGTAGGACCAGGCGGCCTCACATAACACTGAGCGTGCGATAGAGCTGCCCGCCTTGGTGATGCCGCGCGGCCTGATAGAGCTTCCGGAACTGTGTTCACCTGGCGCAAGACCAAAATAGGCCACCAGTTGGCGAGGATGCGCGAACCTCGTAAAGTCACCAACCTCTGCGAGCACTGTAGCGGCGACGATGGGACCGACACCTTTAAGCGCCTGCAATGCCAGCATCTGGTTTGCCCAAGGCGAAGTGGCAACGATGTCCCGAATTTGCCCTTCGACTGCCGCTTTATGAACCCCGTCACGTTCCAACGCATTGAGGTAAAACTGAAAAGCAATCTGCTGAGCGGGATGGATGAAGCAGCGGTTCTCCATCCACCTGCGATGCCGCGTGCTCCAAGCTTTCCCTTCATAGCGCAGATCGTGCCGAAGCAGGAAAGCCTGGATCCGAATGCGATCACGGCGGACATCTTGCGTTGCGGCGTGACGCGCTCGAACGAGATCACGCAACGCTTCGTGCAAGGGATCCGGTACCCAGACGAATGTCAGCTCACCAGCCCTCAAAAGACGTGCCAGCGCGATAGCGTCACGCCGGTCATTCTTAATCCTGTCGCCAGGGCGACGGGGCGTCAGCGAGGGCGCACAGACACGGCACGTAAACCCCATCTCGGTGATTTGGCGGTAGATGTTGTAACCACAGCAGCCCGCTTCATAGACGAACTCTACCGGCTGATGTTACCGAACAAGTCGCCGTACCATCTTGGCAATCGTTTCTGGGCAGTTCTTAAAATTGCCTAGATGACGAACCTCACCCGTTCGCCCGGCATCGGCAATGGCGACGGAAAGCGTTGCCTTGTGAACGTCTATCCCAACAAAAGCACGAATATCATCCATGAAATAACCTCCTATGCCTTCAGATCCCAATCCAGTCTACGGCGGGGTGTGATCCGGACAGCAAAAAGGTCATGTCATCTGGCCGTCACCGACATATGGCAAAGTGAGCGTCACTCCGGCCCAACTGGCGATGTTGCTGGAAGGGATAGATTGGCGAATGCCGCGACGCACATGGCGGCCGCTAAAGGCCGGATGAGCAGACGGGACGAGCACCGCATATTTCTCGACAAATGTCAGCATTTCTGCGGGATTTGGGATTCCTTTGAAGGAGCGATTCTGGTAGAGAATAGGCCATGTTGAATGACCTCAAATCCCTGCCTGATGATCCCTCCGAATTGAAGGATCTAGTGACGCTTTTGGCCACGGAAGTAAAGTCACAGGCCCTTTTTATCGAGAAGCTTCAGCACCAATTGCACGGTCACAACCGCCACCGGTTCGGCAGCAAATCGGAAAGCCTCGAACAGCTTCAGTTGTTTCTGGAGAACGAAGAGATTGCGGTGGCGGCCGAGGAGGCTGACACCCCTGAGCCTGAAGCATCTGAGCCGAAGAAGAAGCCGAAGCGCAAACCTCTG
>JAAEOH010000419.1 GCA_024244645.1 Hyphomicrobiales bacterium | reverse complement strand
CCGCAACTGCGCGTTCTCGAAGATCGTTGGAATAGGGCTTGGTCATACATGCTGGCCTCCTCATCCCAGCAGCCTTCTTGAATCATAAATCAACCGAAAAGGGAATCCTCTTGATTCAAAGAAAATGTGACCAGCTCTAATACCAAGGGAACTCAGTATTGACCCATTTCACCGGATTGGTTTTGGTTGACCGGCAAGGCGCGTTTCGGGCCGGAGTGCTGCGCACTCCAAGCGGAACGCAACGATGTCCGGCGGCCAAAAAACGTCCGGCCTTCGGTGCCCCATAGCTGCTCACCGGGGGCGTTGCGTCACGCCGTCCGATGTGCTGCATCGCACGACGTAACGCGCCTACCCGGACAAGCAGCTATGAGGCATGAAATGAGTCAATATCCAGTTCCGTTGGTATAAGGCGCTATTCAGAAGCGGTCATCGGATATCGGGGTGGCCGGACTATTTCCCGAGTGCTGAGTTAACGCCCCCTTCAACTCCAGTGTTTCGGCATAGTGGCAGGAGACGAAGTGCCCGGGTTCGATCTCGCGCAACGCCGGCTGTGTGGTCCGGCACGTCTCGTCGGCGTAGCGGCAACGGGTGTGAAACCGGCAACCCGGCGGTGGATTGGCCGGGTTCGGGCGCTCCCCGCTCAATAGTACCGGAGTCATATGCTGGTCCGGATCGATATTGGGTATTGCCGACATAAGGGCTTCCGTATAGGGATGTTTCGGCGTGTAATAGAGTTTCGTGGTGTCAGCCAATTCGATAATCTGTCCCAGATACAGGACCGCAACCCGGTCGCAGATATAGGCGACGGTAGCCAAGTCATGTGCGATAAAGAGGTAGGTCAGGTCCAACTTTCCCTGCAATTCCTTCAACAAATTAAGGACTTGCGCCTGGATCGAGACATCCAGTGCCGACACCGGTTCATCACATACGATGAATTCCGGCATAAGCGCCAAGGCCCGCGCAATGGCGATCCGTTGCCTTTGGCCGCCGCTGAAAGCGTGTGGATAGCGTCGCAGCTGTTCTTTCTGCAAACCGCACATCTCGGCGATCTCTTTGACCCGTTTCAGGATTTCCTTGCTGGTTCCCTGACGATGCACCATCAACGGCTCGGCGATGATCTCGCGGACGGTCATGCGGGGATTGAGCGATGCATAGGGGTCCTGAAACACCATTTGCATGTGGCGCCAAACCCGGCGCAGATCCCCGATCTCCAACTCACCAAGGGATATGTGGCGGTCGTCGAGGTTAAAAACTACATCGCCCCCGGTGGGCTCCTGGAGACGCAGGATGGCGCGCCCAAGCGTGGTCTTCCCCGAGCCGCTCTCACCCACCAAGCCAAGGGTTTCGCCTTTGTGGATGTCCAGGGAAACGCCGGCGACGGCCTGCAGGTAGGCCTTGGGCCGACCCAGAATTCCGGTCTTGCCGACGGGAAACGAGACCTGAAGGTCACGGATGGTGATCAGGGGTTCCATCATGCAGGAATTCTCTCTGTTGTTTCGTGGAGAAAACAGGCCACCTTATGATCTTTGGAAATCGTCGACAGCGATGGATTTGATACGTCACACCGGTCGGCGATGACTTTGCTGCATCGGGTCACGAACGGGCAGCCAATGGGCCGATCGAAAAGGCTGGGAACGTTCCCCTGGATGGGAACCAACGCCTGCCGGTCCTCAATCCGGCCAAGCCGCGGCACGGCTTCGAGAAGGTTGACCGTATACGGGTGCTTGGGATTTAGGAGAATTTCGCGGGTCACGCCCTGCTCGACGATTTTCCCGAGATACATGATGGCGACCTTATCGGCGACTTGCGCCACGACGCCCAGGTCATGGGTTATGAAGACGATGGCCATGCCGAATTCGCGCTGCAGGTCATTCATCAGAGACAACACCTGGGCCTGGATGGTCACGTCCAGCGCGGTGGTCGGTTCGTCGGCGATCAACAGGGCGGGATCGCACGACAACGCCTTGGCGATCATCGCCCGTTGACGCATGCCGCCGGAAAGTTCGTGCGGGTATTGCTCCACGACGCGGTTTGGATCCGGAATTCCCACCCTGTCCAGCATTTCCACGGCGACGGCCCGGGCCTCTTTCTTGCCGGCATTGCGGTGGATCCGAACGACCTCCATGATTTGGTTGCCGATGGTGTGGAGCGGGGAAAAGGAACTCATGGGTTCCTGGAATATCATCGCGATTTCGTCGCCGCGGATATGGCGGATTTCCTTTCCTCTCGGATCCAGGCCGGTAATGTCGATGGGTTTTCCCTGCTTTGGGGAATGCCAAGTGATCTGGCCGGTTTCAATCTTCAGCATCTTCGGTAGCAGGCGCATTATCGATTGGGCGGTGACGCTCTTGCCGCAACCGCTTTCGCCGACCAGCGCCAGGATCTCGCCAACCTTCAACGTCAGGTTGATATTATCGACAATGGGCAAAGATTCGCCGTCGGAATCGACGCAAATCCGCAAATTCTCGATTTCCAGTAAATTGTCCTGGCCCATTTGGCGTTCCTTCACTGCGAATAGGGGTCGGCCGCGTCACGCATGCCGTCGCCAAGGAAGTTGAAGGCAATGACCGCAATGATGACCACCAGTCCCGGGATCAACAGCCACGGCATCAGGATCATCGAACGGATGTTCTGGGCGGAATAAAGCAGAACGCCCCAACTGACGATCGGCTCTCGCATGCCCAGTCCGAGGAAGCTGAGTGCCGTTTCCGCCATGATGATGTAGGGAAACGAAATCGTCAGATCGACGATCATGTAGCTCATGAAGGACGGCAGCATGTGCCGGGCCACGATGCGAGCGTGGCTACAGCCCGACAGGCGCGCGGCCAGGACGAACTCCTCCTCGCGCAAGGACAAAAGTTTGCCCCGGACACGGCGCGCCAGATGCGTCCATCCGATGAGCGCGAGAATCGCCGTGATCGAGATGTAAACCTGCAATGCCGTCCATTCGCGGGGCAGAGCCGCCGCCAGGGCCAGCCACAGGGGAAGTGTCGGGACCGAGCGGATGAATTCGATCAGCCGCATGATCAGGTTGTCCACCATGCCACCGAAGTAACCGGCAATCCCGCCCAGCACGATCCCCAATACGAACGAAAGCAGGACGCCAATGGCCCCGATCGACAGGGATGTCCGGGTGGCGTAGAGGATACGCGAGAATATATCACGCCCCAATTGATCGGTGCCCAGCAGATGAAGGAACTCCTTCCTCTCTTCGAAGCCGAAGAAATGGATGTCGCTTTCGATCAATCCCCACATCCATTTGTAATCGTCGCTTCGGACGAAGAATTTGATCGGCCACCTGGTGGTCGTATCGACAGTAGGCACCAGCCGTAGCGTCACTTTGTCTCGCTTGGTGACGCGTGCATAGACGAAGGGTCGCAAGTGTATGGATCCTTCAGCGTCGATGAAGTGGAAACCCATGGGCGCACCCTGGGTGTACTTCGCCGTCCGCTCCTGGGGCGTGTAGGGGGCAAAGAATTCGGCGAACAGAGAGAAAAACACCATTAAAGCGAGGATACCCCCACCCAGCAGTGCCATCTTGTGACGCCGGAACTTCCACCACATCAATTGCCAGTGCGTGGCGGTGTCGGTGAGCCGTACCGCCGCGGTTCGCGCCGCGACCGTCGCGTTGGTTCCGGCCGAGGCCACTAGGCCGTGCTCCCCATGCGGATCCGCGGATCGAGCGCGATCAGCAATAGATCCGAAATCAGTGTGCCGATAATGACCAGTCCGCAATAGATGAGGATTAGCGCCCCGGCCAGATACAGGTCGGAATTCAAAAGGGCGTCGACGAACAACGGTCCCGTGTCGGGCAGCGACAGGACGATGCCGACGATGGGGGCGCCGGAAATTATGTTGGTCAGTTCCCAGCCGATGGTGCTGACGATCGGATTGATCGCCATGCGAACCGGATACTTGATCAGCAAGCGAAACTCGCTCACCCCGCTGGCCCGGGCCGCCGTCACGTACAGCTTGTTCAATTCGTCGAGCAGCGTCGCCCGCATGGTGCGGATTTGAAAGGCCGTTCCCGCAGTGCCGAGCACGACGACCGGGACCCATAAATGGGCCAGCAGGTCAACAATCCGGGCCCACGACCAGGGGGCGGTCTCGAACTCGGCGGAAAACAGGCCGCCGGCGCTGGTGCCGAAGAAAACATGCGCGAAATAGAGCAGGACAAGGGCAAACATGAAATTCGGCGTGGCCAGGCCGATATAGCCGAGGACCGTAAAGACATGATCCCCGACCGAATACTGCCGGACGGCAGAGTATATGCCGATCGGTATGGCGGTCAGATAGGTGAACAACAACGTGGTGAAAGCCAGAATGAGCGTCAGCGGCAGTCGTTCGCCGATGATCTCGGAAACCGGGCGCCGGAATTCCCAGGAGAAGCCGAAATCGCCTTGCACGACGCCGCCGACCCAATCGAAATACTGGACATACATCGGTCGGTCGAGACCGAGGGTGCCGCGCATTTCGGCGACCTCGTCCTTTGTCATGATCACGCCGCCCTGTTGCTTGTGGTTCACGTAGGAGTCCACGAAGTCCCCCGGCGGTAACTGGATAAGGGTAAACGCCACTACGGAAATGGCCGCCATCATCAGGCAGGCCCACAGGATACGATTGGCGACGACATTGAACATGGATTATCCGGACCTTGTCACGGCAGAGCGACACGTATTGGGCAATGCCTCGTCAGGAATGTCGTTCCTGAATCGGCATTACCCAATTTCGCTATGATACTCGACGAGCTACTTCTTGAAGTACCACTGATCGGCGCGGTACCCGTATGAATAGCCGTAGCCGTAGTTGTCGATGTTCCACTGGGGAGTGTTTCCGAGCTTGTTACTGACCACATTGGTAATCGGAATGTCACCGACCGTTCCAATGATAATCAGGTTATCCAGGTGGATTTTTACGAGTTCCCTTCCCAGTTCCAGGTAACGTTCGCTGCCCGGTAGCACCGTCACCCATTCCTTGCCGATGGCGTCGAGCCTTTTGACCCATTCGGGCGGCTCGTCGCCTTCCGCGCCGTTACTGACCAGCCAATCCCGCCACGGGACGAACTTGGGCGACAAATCCTCGAACGGAACCACCATCACCGCGATGTTGGAGATGATCACCGGCTCATAGGGATCGGTCCATCCCATGTGGACGTCGTAATTGTTGGCCGTCGCCTGCTCGCGATGGAGCTGGGTGGTGATCTCCTTGGTGATCACGTTGACGCCGACATCCTTCCACCAGCCCGCGATCAGGGTCGGAAATTCGGGAGAATAGGTGTACTGGGTGGTATATTCCCAAAGAATGGTCAGCGGTTTGCCGTCGGAACGTAACCGCATGCCGTCAGCACCCTTCTTCAATCCCATCTCGTCGAGCAGCTCGTTGGCCCGCTTCGGGTCGTATTCGATCAGGTAATTTTCCTGTTCCGGCGTTACGAACTTGGTCCCGATCGGCACGGCCTGGCGGGGCGTGCCCAATCCCAGGAACATGATCTCGTTCAACTCGTCGCGGTTGATCGCCAATGACATCGCCTGACGGAAACGCACATCGCCGTAGACCTTGCGAAGTACCGGGTCCTTGTGGGTCTGATTGAAGAACAGCGGCGGCGAGAAGGCCCCAGGCGGCAGTTGCAGGGTGTAACCTCCCTTGGCCTCGTTTTCCTTGAGGATCGGGTAGTCGATCAACGGCATGTTCTGCGACTTCTGGTCCACGTTGCCGTTCATGATTTCCAGGGGCCAGAGCTCGGAGTTGAGGAACCGTTCGTTAATCTTATCGATATAGGGCAATTGCTGGCCACTGGTATCGACTTTGAAGAAGTAAGGATTGGCTGCATAGTTTCGACGCTGCGTGGTCAGCGGCGCAACCATGAGATGGCTTTCCAGGGTCGGAATCGTGACCCCCTCGGGAATCGCCGTTGTGGCGTCCTTCCACTTGTTCCAGAACTTGCTGAAGCGCTGCACCCAGTTGTCGAACCCTTCCGCCTTAGCCTCCTTGTCGGCGTTGGGATTGTACTTGATGTGCATTGGCGCCAGGAAATGCTTGGCTTCGAAGATCGTGAAGTAGGAACCCATCCCGGCGTTATAATTCAAAAGCGCCGGATAGGGCTTGTCGAAGATCAGCTTGACCGTCGTCTCATCGATTTTTTCGGCCCTCATGCCGATGTCCCAAGGCGCCGGCGTCGCCTTATGGATATCCTTGTTGTTGATGATGTCATTGGCCCAGAAGGTCACATCATCGGCGGTGAAGGGGGCGCCGTCGGACCATTTGTGGCCCTTACGCAGGAAAAACGTGATCTCGGTGTAGTTTTCGTTCCATTTCCAGGCCTTGGCCACGTTGGGAACGACGGTCTGGCCGTCGTCGAGGATGCGGACCATATTGGCTTGACGCCAGGCCAGGATCTCCGAGGTGCCCGACTCGTATTTGCGGGCCAGGCCGCGCAGGGTTCCGCCGTACTTGCCGCATTCGTCATAGGGCAGGACGACCAACGGCTCGGCGGGCAGCCGTTCCGCGACCGGCGGTAAATCTCCGCTTTTGACGCGCTCGGCAAAAAACGGGTTGCCGGTAAACGTCAGGCTTTTGTTCGTCTGCTTCTTGAATTCATCGAGATCGATTTGCTGCGGGAAGGCAGGTTGCACTCCTTGGAGATCGGCAACCGTCGGACAATCCGCCGCCTGCGCCGACGCCCCGAAAGCGATGCCCAGTCCGGCGATGAGTGAGATGAAAGCACCCGTTCGGGCTTTCTCGCGGTATCTAAATGACATCGATCGTCTCCTCCTGTTAGGCCTCAGCTTAGGCCTCAGCCGCGAAATTGCTTGTCTCCGAGTTTGCCCGGATGACCACTCGCGGTGACCGGAAGCGTAGCAAGAATGGTGGTCGAATGCGAATCCGATCCTGATCCCGTAGTCGCCAAATTCTCATTCCAGGTGCAACATCGGTTCCGGAGGCAAATCCCAAATGCTCGCCCGTGGCAGAGAGCAATTGCGTCAGAGTCTCCTTTGGGTCCAGGCTGTGTGAAAACTCAGGTCGGAAGAGTGTCGACGCAACAATAGACTCGCCAATCGCGAAAGCGTGAATCATTGCTGCCAGCGACGGCTGTTACGCGTATCAATGGTGCGCGCACGGGCCTCGAAATTGGATTTTGCACAACCTGGCTCAATAATCCCCATTGAGCCAACGGTGGTTTTCCGGGGTACAGCAGACGCGAACCCAAGTCCCTTCAAGAGTCCAAAATGGGGCATTTTCCTCCTTGGCCCCGAGTTAGCTGGACGGTCGCTATTGGCACTTTTTGCCCTTTCGATCTCTGTCGCAATTTGAGTACTGGACACGGAACGCCAACGTCGCTTTGTCCGCGTTGCCGCCGTTCACACTCAGATTTTCGTAAGCCAAAAGTTGTGCGTTGCGGCGAATGACCGCTCCGAGCCCTTTTGTAGACAATAGGATCATGCCGCAATTTGAACAGTTCCAGCAGGGGCGCACTCCCGCTAGTGACCCAGAGCGGTCATCCGACGCCTAACCCACTTCATGTTAAGTTCGGCAGGGGGCACCAAAATTCCACGACTTCAAGGATTGAATTCAAGGCGTGCACGGGCCGCCGTTTGCCCCGCCCGTGGCGTGCTGAGGGGCCGCGTAACGATCTAAAACCCCTGTCTGGCCAGACACTGCGCAATGTATTGTCGACGCGATTGTTCATTTTGATAATAGATCGTCCCAACAGATGCTTGACCGACTGGAGGAACGATGCTGCACAGCGGTACTCCCGAACTGTTATTCTTGCAATTATACAGTTGGGGACTGCTGCGTTGAGAATTCACTTGCGTCCGTGCTCTCTTCGGAAAAATCCCATAGGCCGCAGATCTGCACCGCTTGACCGCCGCTTGCCTGTGACCGACGGAAGATCCTGTGTTCTGCGCGATCGGAACCGGTTCGGTCACACACGCCGAAACCGCGAATGTCACAACAACAAACAAAATTATTGTCCGAATTCCCATGGCCACCCAGTGAACCACTGATGCAGCTATTCGGCAAGCCCCGTATCCGAAACAGTCGCGTAACATCCTCTGGATTGCCGCCCCGGCCAATATTCCGATAGACATCAAGAGGGCCATGCGGACGGTAGCGGTTTGGCCTGGTGAAGTGGCGCCATGGCTGCGGAATCATTCACCTCGCTGACCGGGCAATCAGGGCCGTAACGATACAAACACGAATCTGACGCATGAGCACTCGGGCCGGCTGGCTGCATAGGCATCGGCACGGGTTGGAATGTGCTGATTGAGCACAAATTCCAAATTGCTGTCGAAGAAAGTCAGTGCACGGGAAACAACGCGGAAGTATCGGTTTGGGGTTTTCGAATTCCAACGATACAATTCGTTGGAAGGTACATCGAACACAATTGATATCCGTAAGGCGGAATGTCCATCTTGAGATATTCGTCATATTCGATACGCGGATCGATCATAACCTGCTCGATCAGTTTGTGCGGATCGATGGGGTAACCAAAAAAATTTTCTTCCGTCCTGGTCTTGTTGCCGGAGATATAGATCAACCGGACTTCCTGCTCGTGAACGAATGCGTAGCGCTTGGCCAGAAGAGATTTTGCAATGGCGAACTCGTTGCGGATTTCATTCTTGAATAATGTGCGCGCAAACTCCTTGAGCCTTTTTTGCGATGGATAGCTGACACGCCCAATGAAACATTCCGATTGCGCATGAGCGTCCCTCGCTGTTTCGAGCTGCGCCAGCAGCTTACCGACTCGAGATTTGATCCGAACCGCTGTGTTATCCGGTGAATAGATTCGCCACAGCGCATCGGACGCCTTCTTTCTTGTCCAGCACTGTCCATAGACATCGTTGTGGAATTCAAATTTTCCGGTCGAACCATCCGGCCGTTTAACCGGCGATGTCAGAATAAAATTTTCGAACGGATCGTCCCATTCACTGGGTCTACACAGCGTGTTTTGCTCATCGTCAAACAGCCCGAAAAAACGCTTCTTCTTGATGATCCGGTAAATCGGTGTGCCTTCATGAATATCGCCTATAATATTCTTCGAAGTATCCATCCTAGTGACCTCCGCTGCCATTATGAACGTTCTGATGCGGATGCTGGCAAGGCACAGTGTCTGACATCTCCTCCCTGGCTTTCATCATGCAAAAACCGACTTCGGCCAGAACAATGTCGAATAGGTGCGTCAGCTGAGTGTTTCAAAAAACGACCGTTTTCGATCATCTATTTCAACGTGTT
>JAAEOH010000418.1 GCA_024244645.1 Hyphomicrobiales bacterium | reverse complement strand
TCACAGATGAACGGGCCGGGCTATTTTGCCCCTGACTGCGTTGGCTCGCCCTTGTGGTGGGTTGGCACCACGGCACGCAACCCGCCTTGTCAGCGAATAAAATCGCTCCGGTCAAATGATTCAATCTAAGCCAGATTTGCTTTAGGCCATTGCGGCGATCGTGCCACACGAGCCTGGACTGCAAGGCGGCAAATTGGACAATCCAATGAATATTTGCCGGCGGCCAATGCCCTAATGGTTGTCGCGTGGCATACCCTTTGACGCAATGCGCTGATATTTGACGGCGCTCTTGAGCACCATGCCTTCGGAAAGCTGATCGACATCGCCTCGCTGGATTTCCTGCCACGGTGTCTGCGATGCCGGATACTGATATCCGCCGGCAGCCTCCAGGTCGGCCCTGCGACGTGCGATCTCGTCCTCGTCCACCAGCATGTCGGCGCTGCCTTTCCGCAGATCGATGCGGACCATGTCCCCGGTCTTCAACAGCGCAAGCCCTCCTCCGGCGGCGGCCTCGGGCGAGGCGTTCAGGATCGACGGCGATCCAGAAGTTCCGGACTGGCGTCCGTCTCCGACGCAGGGCAGTTCATTGATCCCCTGCTTCAGCAGGTAGTCGGGTGCACGCATGTTCACCACTTCCGCGGCACCGGGATAGCCGATCGGCCCGACGCCGCGAATGAAAAGAACGCAGTTGGCGTCAATCTCAAGCGAGGGGTCATCAATGCGATGATGGTAGTCTTCCGGGCCGTCGAACACGATGGCCCTGCCCTCAAACGCTTCCGGATCTTCCGGGTTCGACAGATAGCGGCTGCGAAACGCGTCGGAAATCACACTGAGCTTCATGACGGCGGAATCAAAAAGATTGCCGCGCATGATCTTGAACCCGGCATTGCTCTGCAGGGCGCTATCGAAGTCGCGGATCACGTCGCTGTTTTGTGATGCACTATCGCGGCAGTTTTCACCCATGGATTGCCCATTTGCAGTGATTGCGCCTTCGTGGACGAGCCCGTGCCGGATCAGTTCGCCGACCACCGCAGGAACGCCCCCCGCCCGGTGAAAATCTTCGCCCAGGTATTCGCCCGCCGGCTGCAGGTTCACAATGAGCGGAATGTCGTGCCCGTGCTTTTCCCAATCGTCGACACTCAGTTCTATGCCGACATGGCGTGCAATCGCGTTGATATGAATTGGCGCATTTGTCGAGCCGCCGATCGCCGAATTGACGGCAATGACGTTCTCAAATGCCTCGCGGGTCATGATATCGGACGGCTTCAGGTCTTCATGCACCATGTCGACGATGCGTTTACCGGTGCGGTAGGCGATCTGGCCGCGTTCACGATAGGGTGCCGGGATGGAGGCACAGCCGGGCAACGACATGCCGAGTGCTTCGGCCAGTGAGTTCATGGTCGTAGCTGTACCCATGGTGTTGCAGTAGCCGGCCGACGGCGCAGAATCGGCCGCCATCTGCGTAAACTCCTCCAAATCGATATCACCGCGCGACATCAGTTCACGCGCCTTCCAGATTACGGTGCCGGAACCGCAACGGTCGCCCTTGAACCAGCCATTGAGCATCGGGCCACCCGACAGCACGATGGCCGGAAGATCCACTGTGGCGGCCGCCATCAGGCAGGCCGGCGTTGTCTTGTCGCAGCCTGTGGTCAGAACGACACCATCGAGCGGGTAGCCATAGAGCACCTCGACGAGCCCCAGATAGGCTAGGTTCCGATCGAGTGACGCCGTCGGGCGCTTGCCGGTTTCCTGGATCGGATGCACGGGAAACTCGATGGCAATGCCGCCGGCCTCACGAATGCCTTCGCGCACCCGTTTGGCAAGTTCAAGATGCGGCCTGTTGCACGGTGAAAGGTCGGACCCGGTCTGGGCGATGCCGATGATCGGCTTTCCCGACTGAAGCTCTTCGCGCGTTAGCCCGTAATTGAGATAGCGTTCCAGATAAATCGCCGTCATATCGGGATTGTCAGGATTGTCGAACCATTCCCGCGACCGCAGTTTCCGTCCGCCACGATTGTCGCCAGCGCTCATCTTATATGCTCCACACAAATTGAATTGTTCTTCTTTTACCTCTTTCGTTGGGGGTTACCAGCGAAACTTCCGCGTAAAGCAATGCGATTCCGGATAGTGGAATCCGCACAATTGCCAACTGCCGGCCAATCTGAAAGTGTTTCGCATTTCCGGATGTGGATTTGCCCTGCCGAACGGTTAGGATTTTCCCTGATCCGACAGGCACCCGGTGATTTACGGAGATTGGCATGGCCTCACTGCTTTTAAAGAATGCTGACATGCTGGTCACGATGGATTCGACACGGCGCGAACTGGTCGGGGGCGGCCTCTACGCCGAAGACGGGGTCGTCAAACAGGTGGGCGCGAGCGACGCGCTGCCGCAAAGCGCCGACCGCGTCATCGATGCGTCCGGACAAATCGTGTTACCGGGTTTCGTCAACACGCATCACCATCTGAACCAGACGCTGACCCGTAACCTGCCTGCCGCCCAGAACAACAACCTGTTTTCCTGGTTGCAGGCCCACTACAGGATCTGGGCGAAGACCGGACCGGAAGCGTCGCGCACCAGCGCGCTCGTCGGATTGGCGGAGCTGGCGCTTTCAGGCTGTACGACAGTCTTCGACCACTCCTATCTTTTCCGCAGCGGCAACAAAGTCGACTACCAGATCGACGCTGCCAAAGATCTTGGCGTGCGGTTTCACGCCAGTCGCGGATCCATGTCGCTGGGCGAATCGAATGGCGGACTGCCGCCGGACGAATGTGTCGAAATCGAAGAAGACATTATTGCCGACAGCATCCGCGTCGTCGATCGCTACCATGATGCCGCACGCGGCTCCATGACGCGCATTGTCCTTGCACCCTGCTCGCCTTTTTCGGTGTCGGAAAACCTGCTGAAGGAAACGGCGGCACTGGCGCGCGACAAGAAAGTGATGCTGCACACCCATTTGTGCGAAACACTCGACGAGGAGCGCTATACGCTTGAACGCTTCGGCAAGCGTCCAGTCGAATGGATGGAAGACCTCGGCTGGCTGGGCGACGATGTGTGGTTTGCCCATGCCATCCATGTGGATGACGAGGAAATTGCCAAATTCGCCCACAATGGCTGTGGCGCGGCCCATTGCCCCTGCTCCAATATGCGGCTTGCTTCGGGCATTGCGCCGATCAAAAAATATGTGAAGGCCGGCGTCAAAGTGGGCCTCGGTGTCGATGGCTCGGCCAGCAACGATGCATCCAATATCCTTCTGGAAGCCCGTCAGGCCATGTTGCTGGCCCGTTTGCAGATGGCCCTGCTTCCGCCGGAGGGGCCGCGCAGGCTTTTCCTCCTGTCACAATCCCATCCGCTTCGCGCCGATGAATGGATGACGGCACGCCAGGCGCTGGAACTGGCGACACTGGGTGGTGCCGCGGTGCTCGGCCGCGACGATATCGGCTCGCTGGAAGAAGGCAAATGTGCCGACTTCTTCACGCTTGATCTCAATACAATCGCCTATGCCGGCGCCCTGCACGACCCGGTCGCCGCGGTTTTATTCTGTGCGCCGCAAAGTGCCCGCCATACTGTGATCAACGGCCGCGTTGTCGTCGAAGACGGCGAGGTATCGACACTCGATATGGCCCCGGTTGTCGAAGCGCATAACCGCTACAGCCGTCAGATGGCGGAAGGCATGTAGGATCGGATTTGTTTGTACCTGCTCTTGTTGTCGCAAAAATTTGGAATAAGATACCAGCGGGCGACCGAAAGAGACTGCCATTCATGAAGATTGCCATATTGCCCTACGAACACCGGCCCGAAGACGGGATGGCGCGCGTTCCCTTGAAAGCATTGCGGTGGCCGCTCGGCAGCTCCGAGACATCAGGTACGGTTGGTGACCTTGGGCCGGACGATCATTTGATCATCTATCCGCGGTCGAAATATTTTGTCGACCCGCGGTCCGGGGTGACGTGCAAAATTTCCCTGCTCATAACAGAACCATACGCGGTTCAGCGCCGCAATTATCTATACGCAATTGCCCTGCAGAGGCGATTCCACCGCATTGTCACCCACCGGCCAGCCATGGCCCGTTGGGCAGGCAACGCGCTGGTGATGCCGTTTGGCGGCGCCTGGGTCGATACGGAGAATCTCGGTGCGGTGGACAAATCCTGCAACATGTCGCTCATTGCATCGACCAAGACCAAACTTGAAGGTCACGCTTTGCGCCACCGGATCGCAACGTGGAGCAACGACACGGGCCGGGACGTCGATCTGTTGGGCCTGGCCTATCGGCGAATAGAGCGCAAGGAAGACGGGCTTTTGCCGTATCGCTATTCGGTGGTTATCGAAAACAGCCGCGAAGAAGGATATTTCACCGAAAAACTCGTCGACAGCCTGCTGTGCGACGCGCTGCCGATCTATTGGGGTGCACAGGACATCGAACGTTTCTTCGACCCCGAAGGCCTTATCATTTGCCAGTCAGGCGGCGACATTGAACAGGCGATCATTAACGCAACGCCGCAGCTATACGAGCAAAAATATTCGGCACTCGTCCGCAACCGCGAACGGGCCCTGGCCTATTTGGACTATGAAAAAAACGCTGCCGAGAAACTGGTAAATACCGCCAGGCCCAACCCTCAGACCTCGGTGTCGTGACGTCTTGAAAGCCGCTCAATATTGCGGCGATAGGCGATGCGCCGCACTTCACGGTTGGCGCGATCTATCAGCGATTTGCGGTTGCCAATGGTGCTGCCACCCGCAGCCCGTGTGCAATCGGTAAGACCTGAGGGAGCAACCACCAACGGTGCGATCTTGGTGATCCAGTGCATCTGGAGGAACGTGTCGACGGGACGATCAAACACCTTTGTCAGGTGCAGCAGCCGATTGGCAGCCCGGTTGCTGATGAGCTGGCCGGACAGGCGCAGGGGCGTGACATCAGGCATCAGCAGCCTTGTTCCGTCCTGTTCGGCCATCACCCTGGCATTGTCGGGCGCGGCGCGCACCGGCAGCTGAATGTAACCGGCATCGGCAATATGCTGTTCGGCAAATGCAATGGCCGCCTTGGCCTGGCCAGCATCGAGCCCGGCATCGTCCTCGAAGACCAACCCGTAGGCCAGGTCCTGCTCAATAATTTTTTGCCAGCAAATCCGATGGCTCAAAAAGCAGCCGATTTCGGCCGGACGCAGTGTGAACGGATATCGGGGCTGATAAATGTCCGGTTTGTAAACCGCCGCAATATCCTCGGAGGACAGCTCTTTACCATCGATAGCGTCGACAATCTCGGTTTCGATGGGACAGTTCTCAATCAATCCGTCGACATAGGGGGTACGTCCGGCTGCCCGAGCCAGATGAATTATGAATGCCATTTTATTCATGCGCCGCAGCAACTCCCACTGCTCCTATACCGAGTGTGACGTGACAATCCGGCAGTGTCAAGGCGGAGTACACGCGGTCCAAGGATTAGAGCTGGTCACATTTTCTTTGAATCAAGAGGATTCCCTTTTCGGTTGATTTATGATTCAAGAAGGCTGCTGGGATGAGGAGGCCAGCATGTATGACCAAGCCCTATTCCAACGATCTTCGAGAACGCGCAGTTGCGG
>JAAEOH010000417.1 GCA_024244645.1 Hyphomicrobiales bacterium | reverse complement strand
GACACTGTCGCCCGCTTCCCGCGGCTTCCTCCTTCCAAGGTTTGTCAACGCGGGCCGTACCAACCCAGCCGCACCGCATGCGACGCGACCCGCATCGAAAAACCTTCAGGAGAGCGGACGTTCGCTGCGGGTGCAAATGGTTGAGCCTTTCGATATGGGCGTGAATGTCTGCTCAGCGGAGATAGTGTTGAAAAAGTCTGACATCTACACCTTCTATCCCAATTTGTAGAACGGCATTTCCATCCGAATGATTTCAGGAAACCTTGTTCCGTTATATATCTTCATGCGGAATGCGTTTCTAAGAAATACCGTTGAATCTTTACAGAGCGACTTTTTCAACAGTATCCGGACAAAGTGACCACCGCGACATGCTACGGATGTTTAATTTGCGACATGTGTCCTGTCGACGGTTAGTGCCATTTCCGGCAATCAAAAACTCCTAGCCAATCTTTATCCGGCAAGCGTTTTGCCAGAGCTTATTATCCCTGCGTTGGCTGCATGTTCGGATAAATGCAATGGCTCGATTGGGGGTTGGCTAGTTGCTACGGTTAGTCGCACTGCAAATGTCTCGCCAGGCCAGAGCTAGTAACCGATGGACAGTGGATGGTATTGAATTACGAAGCCTAACCATCGGCACTTTTTCGCGGAGGTTCTCAAGCTGTGAGCGTCAATGAATAAGGACTTCTCCGTCCACCCGTCTGCAATCTCCCAGTTTTATCAAACGCTCGTGAGTGCACGGACAGTATTGCGCCGTGTAATTTGTTTTACCGGAAAATCGGAATTTTATGGAATTTTGGAGCCCTATCGTAGAACTGCTGGACAAAATTCTGCAGCAGCGATTTGTAATCTGGCATGTGGTACAAAATGTCGGCCGTGGTAAGTCCATAGCCGTCGAGAATAGGTTCCATCTCTGTTTTTTTCATGAGAGCGCTCTTTTCGGGTTCCGAAAACCGAAATTTGCAGCAAGATCAAATATATTTCAAACCTTTGTCAATATTTACGCAATGATTACAATTTGTTAGAACTCACATCTATGAAGTGCTGGTTTATTCGACTGGTCCTCTTGTAACTCGCCTGTCATAACCCCAGTTCAGATGTCGTTAGCACTCGAACATAGCGAGTGCCAATTACATTGCGCTCCATGAGGAGCGCCATTGCATTTCCGATCAAACATTCCATCGAGGATTCTAAAAATGGCCAAGATGAAATTCCGACCGCTTCACGACCGTGTGGTCGTGCGCCGGGTCGATTCCGAAGAAAAATCCGCAGGCGGCATCATCATTCCCGATACTGCCCAGGAAAAGCCTTCCGAGGGCGAGGTTGTTGCTGTCGGACCCGGCGCACGCGACAAGGACGGCAAGCTGGTTCCGCTCGACGTGAAAGCTGGCGACCGCGTGCTATTCGGCAAGTGGTCTGGCACAGAAGTCAAACTCAACGGTGAAGACCTTTTGATCATGGAGGAATCCGACGTCATGGGAGTGATTGAGCATTCCGAAAAGGTGAAAAAGGCAGCTTGATCAGCAAATGCGGTCAGGTCGTTCTATTTCAAGAAACACAGGAGCTAGGAAACAATGGCTGCCAAAGACGTAAAATTTTCCCGCGATGCCCGTGAGCGACTGCTCAAGGGTGTCAATGTACTCGCCGATGCGGTGAAGGTGACGCTTGGCCCAAAAGGCCGCAATGTCATCCTCGACAAATCGTTCGGCGCACCGCGCATCACCAAAGACGGCATCGCCGTTGCCAAGGAAATCGAACTGGAAGACAAGTTCGAAAACATGGGCGCACAGATGGTGCGCGAAGTCGCATCCAAGACCAATGACGAAGCCGGTGACGGCACAACGACTGCCACCGTTCTGGCACAGTCGATCGTTGAGGAGGGTGCCAAGGCGGTTGCTGCCGGCATGAACCCGATGGACCTCAAGCGCGGTATCGATCTGGCCGTTACAGACGTTGTCGCAAGCCTCGAGAAAGCTTCAAAAAGGATTAAGACTTCAGAAGAGGTTGCGCAGGTTGGCACTATCGCCGGCAATGGCGATGCGTCGGTTGGCAAGATGATTTCCGAAGCGATGCAGAAGGTCGGCAACGAAGGTGTCATCACCGTCGAAGAAGCCAAGACCGCCGAGACCGAGCTGGAAGTTGTCGAAGGCATGCAGTTCGACCGCGGTTACCTGTCGCCTTACTTCGTCACCAATCCGGAAAAGATGATTGCTGACCTCGAAGACTGCTACATCCTGCTGCACGAAAAGAAGCTTTCCAACTTGCAGGCAATGCTTCCGGTTTTGGAATCGATCGTTCAGTCTTCCAAGCCGCTCCTCATCATCGCTGAAGACGTTGAAGGCGAAGCGCTTGCTACACTGGTCGTCAACAAGCTGCGGGGCGGCCTGAAGGTTGCAGCCGTCAAGGCTCCAGGATTTGGCGATCGCCGCAAGGCAATGCTCGAAGACATCGCGATCCTCACCGGCGGGCAGGTCATTTCCGAAGACGTCGGAATCAAGCTGGAGAATGTCACGCTCGACATGTTGGGCCGCGCCAAACGGGTCAACATCTCCAAGGAAAACACCACGATCGTCGACGGTGCCGGCCAGAAGGCCGAGATCGAAGGCCGCATCGGTCAGATCAAGGCGCAGATCGAGGAAACCACCTCCGACTACGACCGCGAAAAGCTGCAGGAACGTCTGGCGAAGCTCGCCGGCGGTGTTGCCGTCATCAGCGTCGGCGGTGCTACCGAAGTGGAAGTGAAAGAAAAGAAGGACCGCGTCGATGACGCCCTGAACGCCACCCGCGCTGCCGTCGAAGAAGGCATTGTTTCCGGCGGTGGCACTGCGCTTCTGCGTGCGGCAAGTGCCATAAGATCCAAGGCGGAAAATGCCGATCAGGATGCCGGCCTCGCCATTGTGCGCCGCGCGCTGCAGGCTCCTGCCCGGCAGATTGCCTCCAACGCTGGCGCGGAAGCATCGATCGTTGTTGGCAAGATCCTTGATCAGAAAAGCAATACCTTCGGCTTCAACGCCCAGACCGGCGAATATGGCGACATGATCGCCATGGGTATCGTAGATCCGGTCAAGGTCGTTCGTACCGCCCTCCAAGATGCTGGTTCGGTAGCTGGCTTGCTGGTCACCACCGAAGCAATGGTAGCCGAGGTGCCGAAAAGGGATTCCGGCGCTCCGGCAATGCCTGACATGGGCGGCATGGGCGGCATGGGCGGCATGATGTAAGCCACCCAGCAGCTAAGACTTTCAAGAAGGGCGGTCATTTGGGCCGCCCTTTTAGCTATCCAGATAGCCCAGTTTCCCATTTCTAAATCGCTAAAACTGGTACGGTTAGGGTCAATTCTTGCCCTTTGTGACAGGCTGAAGCTATCGGTATTGCGGCATGGCTGCGATGTCCTAAAGGGGCTTATTGCGTTGAAAAAGTCAGAGCCTTGGCCATTTGAGTGCGTGTCGGCTCGAAAGGCGTTGAGGCAGCTTGAAACAGGCGAATGGCCAATTCCCCATTTCGGTAACGTTTTTCGTCGAGGTCTACTACGTCGACCCTGGCAAGCGGAATCTCCGCGCGAAGGAAGCCGACTATGATTTCGGCGGTTCGGGTAGCGGTTACGCCAAACACGCCTGAATACATCTTGACGCCTGAGGGAATGCCCAGAATTGGCTCTTTTACCTTCGTGACAGCTGCGATGTCGCGCGCCGTACCATCCCCGCCGCAGAAGACGATGAGTTCAACCTTCGCCTTCAGGAGGGCGCGTGCCGCGGCCGCTGTATCGCTGTCTGATGGAACAGGGCTGGTGCGGTGAATGACGCTGATCTCCGTGAATCCCGCCGCCCTAAGCGCATTGTCCCCCATCGGGCCCGAACAGGTGAGCCACTCAATTGCATGGCCAAGCCCCTCTCCATTGAGCATCTCCCGAAGCTTGGTGAGCATTTGCGCAGCTTTGCCGGCGGCGATTGGTCCAGCGCCAAGCGCGACTGCTTCCTCGACAACGTCGTCGGTGCCCTTGAGGCCGACACGACCACCCATACCTGCTATGGGATTAATGATGAATCCAATCCGCATAGTGACACCAAGTGCCATGTTTTAGGGCCATCGCCTCCGATCTGGATCAATTAGACACAGACAGATCTGTGTAATACAAATTTTGATGGGACATTGGGCTGGCAGGTGGGAGACAGCCATGTATCGTCGCCCGATAGGTTTCGCATCCGCGGGGCCTGCCCACGGGGAAGGTTCGTGGATTGGAGGTCTAACGAGAATGAGCAAAGTTGAACAGGGAAAGGGACTATTGGTTTTGGCCGCCAGCTTTCGAAAAGTCTGTTGAATCGCTCCCAATAGGCACGTCCGTCAAACTACTCCACCTCAAATATCGTAGGCAGTGGTGAACAACATCGTGATGCAAATTAATATCGTACAGGGCAAGGATATCGCCCCGGCTCCGCAGCCAATCGGCGAGATCAGGAGTGGTCAATCGGTGAGCACTGCCGCACTTGTCGGCAGCGATTGTCCGGGCCTGCGACCCACTTTCCAGGTCGATGTCGGCGACAAGGTAGTGATCGGTCAGCCGCTATTCTTTGACAGCAGGCGCCCGCATCTTGCTTTTTGTGCTCCTGTCAGCGGTACGGTCACCCAGATCCGCCGAGGCCAAAGGCGAACGCTCGACTTAATCGCCATTGCCCGCGAGGGCAAACGGAGCAAGAAATTCCGGTTACCGCAACTTTCTGATGGCGAAGGCGTTCGCCACCTCCTGCTCGAAACTGGTCAGTGGCCTGCGTTCCGAACCCGCCCATTTGAACGGATACCCGATCCTGCCGCGCAACCGGCGGCAATATTCATAACCGCGATCGATACAGAACCGCTTTCCGCCGATCCTTCCGACGTACTGCGGCAATATGCTGGAGCCTTCCGAACGGGGATTATGGCAATTCGGAACCTGACGGCTGGTCCTTTGTTCGTGTGTCAGCCTCCCAATGCTCCGGTCGAACTGGATGCTGACCGGGTTCAGTTCGTCACGTTTTCGGGTCCGCATCCGGCGGGTTTGCCGGGAACCCACATACACCATTTGATGCCAGTCAATTGCACGCGTCACGTCTGGCACATTGGCTATCAGGACGTCATTGCCATCGGTATGTTGTTTGAAACCGCACGGATTTGGACTGAGCGGATCGTTACGATGGCGGGGGCCGGCGTTCGCGAACCGACCCGCGTTCGCACATGGCTGGGCGCTGATCTGAATGATCTCGTTGCCGACAACAGCGTTGCCGGCGACGTCGATATCATTTCCGGATCTTTGCTGTCGGGACGTCTTGCCCGGTTTCTGGGTCGATATCACAATCAGATCTCCGTGCTCTTGCAGGACCGCGATTGGACGGATCGTGGAATAATCGGGCGCTTAGCGAGATTGCTTGATGGAGATCGCGCAGGTGCAATCATCCCGACAGCGGCGCACGAGAACGTGATGGCAATAGATATTCCGCCGATTCCGCTGTTACGGGCGCTGAGCGCCGGCGATGCCGAAACGGCCAAACGACTCGGATGCCTTGAATTGGCGGAGAGCGACATGGCGCTCCTCACCCATGTTTGCCCATCAAAACTTGACTACGCCCCGTTGCTTCGCCAGTCGCTGGACGAGATCGAGTCATGGATCTGATCACGTTTCGCAACAAGAATGAGCAGTCGGGAAGTCTGGGTACGATGCTGCCGGTTCGATCGGCGGCAGGCGTCCGCTCATTGTCGGTCCTTGAGTTCGCCGCTCTTTTGCCACCGGCCGGGGTGGCTGTGTTCGAGCGCGGAATCGGATGGTTTTGGATTCTGTTTACAGCAACCCTGGTTGCCCTGCTGTGGCAACGGATATTTGCCGAGATGCGCCGAAGACCGTTCAATCCCGACGGCCTGATACCCGTCATTGCATGCTCCATCATACTTCCGGCAACAGCTCCGTTGTGGCACGTTGCTCTCTCGCTCAGCTTTGGAATCGTCGTTGGCCAGGAAATCTACGGAGGGCGCGGGCGCAACTTTCTGAATACGGCAACGGTGGCCCTCGCGTTTTTCATATTTTCTTTCCCCGGTAAACCGCTTGAAGAGCTATCTCCGGCAATGGGCCTGTCGGTCATTCCGGGAGCGTTGCTGATATTTGCAGGCGGACTGATTTCGTGGCGCGTCATGATAGGTGCGGCGGTCGGTCTTCTGTTGACCTCATTGGCCATTGCTGCCGGTCTACCGGCGGGCGCCACGTCGCTTGCCGGCTTCGCGTTCGGCTTGGTTTTCCTTGCTGCCGATCCGATCGCGGCGGCATCCACCAACCCCGGGAGGTGGATATACGGATTGGTGTTCGGCGGCGTGGCAGCCTTGCTTGCCGGCGGTGGTGCGCCAAGCATGGATGTGGTCGTCTCGGCAGCTTTGCTTTCCAGCATCCTCGCTCCGCTGGTGGACAACGGTGTACTGGCGCTTAAAACCTATCACAGAGAGCGGCGCCATGGTTGAGCTGTTTCCATTGCGGTTGTGGCGCCGCCTGCTCGCTTTGCCCAATACGAGCCGATTGAAGGCCATCATAGTTGTCCTGCTCGTTTCATCGATCTGCGCCGTGTTTGTCTCGGTGACAGCGGTCGTGCTGCGTCCGTTTCACCAGGCCAATCTGGAAGCTGCGCGGCAGGCGCATATCGAAACGTTGCTGCAAAGCATCCCAGGTGCTGACAGCCGGGGTGATGATTCCGCCGCACCTTCGGTAAGCACTGTACTTGTTGATCTGGTAACGGGTTCAATCGTTGAAGGCCTTGATCCGCTCGGCTACGATCAACGTGCGGCTGCGGCAGATTTCACAACCAGTATCGCGATTCCAGATGAGGCGGATATCGCGGGCATCGGCAGGCGAGCGAAGCATGCGCCCGTCCATTTCATTCGCCGCCGATCCGAATTGGAACTGGTTATCCTGCCGGTGCGCGGCGCCGGCTATCAGTCGATGTTGTACGGCTACCTAGCCCTCAAGCCGGACCTCAAATCAGTCGCCGCGTTGACATTTTACGAACAAGCGGAAACGCCCGGTCTCGGCGATCGCATAACGGATCCGGCGTGGCTCTCAAAGTGGCCTGGCACCAGAATTGCGGATGAAGAAGGCAATTTGCGCATTGCCGTCGCGCAAGGTCAGACAAAGCGCTCCTATGAGGTTGACGGCATCTCGGGAGCCACGCGAACTGGCAACGGTGTTACCAACCTGCTCAGATTTTGGCTCGGCGATTTGGGCTTTGGGCCGTTTCTCAAACGCCTTGCGGCAGGGGAAATAAAACCATGATCCGTTACAGGACTTTATTGTTTGGACCGATCGTCGACAGTAATCCCATAACGCTCCAGATACTGGGAATCTGCTCGGCGCTGGCTGTGACGACATCTGTTGCAACCGCACTGACCATGGGCGCATCCCTGACAATAGTCTTGATGATTTCAAACGGAATTATCAGCCTGGTTCGCAATCATCTGCCAGCCTCGGTTCGGCTTATCGTCCAGATCACGATAGTCGCCTCTCTCGTCATCGTTCTCGATCAACTGCTGAATGCGTACGCCTATGAAATTAGCCAGCGCCTATCGATCTTCGTAGGCCTCATTGTCACGAACTGCCTTGTGTTAGGCCGTATCGAAACCTTTGCCATGCGCAATCCGCCGTGGCCCAGCATGGTTGATGGCCTGGGTAATGGTCTCGGCTACTCCGCGGTCCTTCTTGTTGTGGGATCCGTTCGGGAGTTTTTTGGCGCCGGCAGCTTTCTCGGTGTCAAGATATTTGTGTTCCAGCCCCTGAGCGTACTTCTACTCGCTCCCAGCGCATTTTTTATCCTGGGATTTCTCGTCTGGTTCATCCGCAAAATCAAGCCGGCGCAGGTTGAGAGAAACGAATTTCATGCCTCAGTACCGACCCGGGAGGGCGGGATGTGAGCGAGATACTTTTCAAGGCCGTCGTCAGCGAGAACCTGGCCCTCTCGTTTTTCCTTGGCATCTGCACTTTTCTCGCTATTTCCAAGCGTCTGTACACGGCCATCGGTGTCGGGCTGGCGGTCATTGCAATACAGACCGTAACAGTGCCCGCCAACTATTTGTTGTACACATATGTGCTGCGCCCGGGCGCGCTTGGTTGGGCGGGTCTCACAGGCACGGACCTCAGTTTCCTGCGCTTGATCGCCTTTATAGGAGTAATCGCTGCATCGGTGCAGATACTCGAAATGGTGTTCGAACGATATGTGCCAGGCCTGCATCGGGCACTCGGTATCTTTCTTCCATTGTTGACCGTCAACTGCGCGATCCTCGGCGGCAGCCTGTTCATGGCGGAGCGCAACTACGGCTTTGCGGAAAGCGTTGCTTACGGTTTTGGTACCGGATTGGGTTGGGCAGTGGCAATTGCGGCGCTTGCAGCGATCCGCGAGCGCCTGAACTACAGTGACATCCCCGACGGACTGCAGGGGCTCGGAATGGCCTTCATCGTTAGTGGATTGATGTCGGTCGGTTTCTCCGCGCTGGTCAAGATGTGAATGCGATGAGCGAAATCCTTCTTGGCAGCATCTCTTTTTCTCTGATCGTACTGGCTCTCGCGATCATGGTGCTCGCCGCGCGTATGATCCTGGCGCCTTCGCGCAAGGTCACCATCGTCGTCAACGACCAACGTTCCATTTCGACACGTACCGGGGAAAAACTACTCACCGTGCTTCGGGACGCTGGAATTTCGATACCCTCCACCTGTGCCGGCGTTGGCACGTGTGGTCTTTGCCGCGTGCAGGTGAGCAGTGGCGGAGGAGATCCCCTTCCAACCGAGACAGCCAGGATTGCGCGGCGCGAAATCCGGAAAGGAACCCGCCTGGCCTGTCAGGTGACAATTCGCGAAACGATGCATGTCGAGGTTCCCGAGAACCTGCTGAGCGCCGAAGAGTTCGAGTGCACGGTTGTTGAAGGACGTTTTGTGTCACCGCTGATCCGCGAGGTCGTACTAGCTCTACCGCCGGATCGGCAGTTTGAGTTCGAAGCGGGCTCCTACGTCCAGATCACGGTGCCCGCCTACAACCTGCAATTCGCAAACATGAAATTTCCCGCCGCATACGTAGACGCTCTGGCAGAGATTGGCGTCAAGAGCCTTACCGCTCGCAGCAACAAGAAAGTGACGCGGGCATACTCGATCGCAAATACGCCGGCAGATGCCGGCCGAATCGTTCTTCTGATCAGACTGGCACTACCTCCACCCAACCACGCTGATGTACCACCGGGTGTAGTGTCATCGTATCTGTTTGGCGTCACGTCGGGGGACAAGCTGTCCGTATCCGGCCCCTATGGTGACTTTCGCGCCAGGCAATCTGAACACGAGATGGTGTTCATCGGCGGTGGCGTCGGCATGGCGCCGCTGCGGGCCATCATTTTCGATCAACTCGAGCAGCGCAGGGCAAAGCGCGAGATGAGCTTTTGGTATGGAGCGCGCAGCCGCGCGGATCTTATTTACGAGCACGATTTTGCAAGGCTCGCGGCCGAGCACGACAATTTCACATGGACTGCCGCACTGTCGGATCCGAAGCCAGGCGATGCATGGGACGGGCCGACAGGCTTCATCCATACGGTCGTGTACGAGCGTTATCTCAAGTCGCATCCGGTACTTGAGCAATGCGAGTTCTATTTGTGCGGCCCGCCATTGATGATGCAGGCAGTGCTCAGCATGTTGGAAGAATGCGGCGTCGACGAAGATTCGATCTTTTTTGACGATTTCGGGAGTTCACCATATGGAGCTGAATAGACGTGAATGGCTGGTGCGGGCAGGTGGATTTCTTGTTGCTACCTGCGGTCTCTCGTTGGTCCCGTCGGCGTCGGGCCGTGCCAGTCAAGTCAGCACTTTCGGCGGTCCGGCATTTGGATCCTACTGGCGATCTACCGTGCCTTACGGGACTGATGAGGCGTTTGTTCGAAGGGCGATAGAGTCAATCGTAACGGCGGTGGACCAAAGCATGTCACCGTTCCGTGCCGGTACCGAAATATCACTGTTCAACGCAATGAAATCCACCAAATCGATTTCGGTCTCAAAGCCTTTTCGGACGGTTGCCGGTGAAAGCCTTCGCATCGCCGGTTTGAGCGGTGGTGCGTTCGATCCTACGGTCGGGCCGCTGGTCAATCGTTATGGCTTTGGTCCGATCAGAGGCGATGCCAGTGCCAGTTCCGCTGATATCACCATCGGCGATGGCACGATCCGCAAGGCAAGGCCGGATGCGACGCTCGATTTGTGCGGCATAGCGAAAGGCTATGCACTCGATAGGATCGCCGCAGCGCTGGACATGCTTGGTGTCCGTGACTATGTCGCCGAGCTTGGAGGGGAGGTTCTCGCCCGTGGATCCCATCCCCAAGGCCGGCCCTGGAACATTGCGATAGAGGCCCCGATACCAGATGAAAGTGCAGTACAGCGAATTATCCGTCTTGACGGGCAGGCGCTTGCAACTTCCGGTGATACAATTAATGGCTATACAGTCGCCGGCAAGCGCTACAGCCACATTATGGATGTACGCCGATCAGCTCCGGTTGATGGCGGCATTGCCTCGGTGTCCGTGATTGCGCGCAGCGCCATGCAAGCTGATGCTTTCGCCACAGCAATCATGGCGCTCGGGCCGCGAAGGGGTGCAGAGTTTGCATCCAGGAACAATATCGCCACACTCATGCTTCTTCGGGATGGCGACAGTATTCACGAAACAGCCGTTGCCGGATTTAGCAACCATGTCATTGCGTAGGAGAAAAGCATGGCGACCATCATTCTGAGTATTGCGATCTTCCTGCTTTCCGTGTGCGGACTGGCGGTTGGCCTGTTTTTCGGTCGGGCCCCGATCAAGGGATCCTGCGGCGGACTTGCCTGCGGAAACGACACGGGATGTAACGTCTGTTCCAGTAATCGCCAGGAGACATGTTAATGCCTTCCCGGCCCAGAATATGTGATTACATGGCCACCAAACTCGTAACGCTGCCGCCAGACATGGAAATCAACGAAGCCATGGTCGTGTTGCTCGAAGGAAGATTCTCCGGGGCACCGGTCGTCAATGCCACGGGCGAACTTGTGGGTGTACTTTCCAAGAAAGACTGCTTTCGCTCAGCGCTGCACGCAAGCTATCACGAAAAACCCGGCGGGCTGGTTGCCGACTACATGAGTCGGGATATTGAAACTCTGGACGCTGACATGGAGATCTACAAGGTTGCCGAGGCGTTTCTGAAAAGCCCGTTCCGGCGCTTTCCGGTCTTGCGAGAAGGCAGGCTGGTCGGTCAGATTTCTCGCGCCGATCTGCTTCGCGCACTCGTGGAGCAGTGGTAGTAGCACCGTTTGCGGTGTCTGACATCAGCGCTTATGTGGCAAACTGAGTTTGCGATGCTGACGGCGAGATGGGTTTTGTCAGTACCGGTGCCACCGATCAGGACAAGATTGCGTTGATGGTCGAGGAAGTCACCCGTGGTCAGATCCCGTGTCGTCGGTTTCAGTGTAAGGCATGAGCTGTCGGCCTAGGTCGGGGTCCTTGAAGCGAGCGACATGCTCGTCTGGAGCGGCGACCGAGACGCTGGCACCGTCAGGCACGGCCTCGCTCAGCACGGAGATGATTGCCCTTGCCATCTGACGGGTGTCCTCTGGCTTCCTGGTGACGGCGGGAAATAGCTCTGCGCCGTCCTTGCCTGTCAACTCGGTCGCCTGCAGAGTTGGGACGGTACGGTCCATGATGAGCTGGAGCCCCTTGAGGCGCTCTGCCATGGTCGGGTAGCGCCATACAGCCTTACCCGTGGGGCCGGACACCAGCAGCTGCCTGCCAGCTACGATATCAGCCAGTGTCTCGACGGCCTCAGACTTCCCGAGCAGTGCGTCCCTGATATCTTTAGCAGTCCAGTTCTTGACGCCAGCCTTGCGCCCGCCAGTCTTTGGCGTGCCTTTGGGGCGTCCACGCTTGCGAGGTGGTTTTTCCTGCCCTTGAGTGGCGGAATTGTAATCCGCGTGTCGGGGGTTCAAGTCCCTCTCCCGCTACCAATTTTGGGGACAATGATTTCAATAACTTAGCGATATTCAGGGTTCCTCAATTGAGGCATCCTATGTCGCATCATGTTGCAAACCGCTACCGTTGATTTTCAACGCCTTTCCAACAGTAGCGGCAACTCCATGCAACATGGTTGCAACATACAGGTGGGGCAAATTTGCCCACGCACAGCCGGATGCTTCGGTCGTGATGTCGGCATCCGCAATAGATGCCATGCTGAAGGATCGAGGTCTTGTTGAAGGATCTCTATACGAGAGGATCGAGAAAGCTGTAAGCGCTGGGATTCTCACCCAGGGCATTGCTGATTGGGCTCATCTTGTGAGGCTCGATTCCAACAAACCACGACACGCTGATAAAGATGATCCTCATATGGCACCTGAGGAGGCTCAACGGGCATTCGATTATGCCAAGGCAATAGCTGAGATACTGTATGTCCTACCGAGCAAGATGCCTTCCCCGCAGAATGCGGCCGAAGAGGAGAACGTGGAGTGATAAAACCAGATCCTTGGCTGGGTAGTTCAAAAAGTGCCTTTGGTAAATCCCAACTAGACACATGCCCTGTTCCCAAATAATTTGAAAAAATGCGACGCTTAATAGGCAAATCACTTGTAGGTATTGTGATTGCCCTGCCGCTCACGTTCTCGGCAACAGCAGGGCCGGATGCCTCAACTAAGTACTTTATGGACAACCAGGCATCACTTTTTGATCTTGGTATGGCGCGCCTGGAATTGGCGTTAGCCCCATTGGAGTTCCCCCGGTTTAGTGGACGGTTTGACGCTAGCAGAATCCAGCTGTTCAGCCTGCCTCCTTTCGTAAGTTATGGGTGACTTGTATCCGAGCGCCGAATGGCGCCGGGCGGGATTGTACCATCCCTCGATGAAT
>JAAEOH010000416.1 GCA_024244645.1 Hyphomicrobiales bacterium | reverse complement strand
CGCAGTCAGGGGGCAAAATTGCCCGGCCCATTCATCTCTGAATATCAACAACATCATCCTTTCAAGGGTGGCGGACAATCGGCCGATCGGCGTTGTTGCGCCGCTTGCCCGATGCACCACATCGCGCTGCGCGACGCGCCTGGCCGAGTGGGCCGATTTTCCGCCATCAAATGCTTCAATCTAAACAAGACATGCTCTAGCCGGAACCGACAGGCTGTGTCGCCGCGTCGAGCCAGTCTTTGTCCGTCTGCTTATCGAGAAGCGGTGTCAGGGCACGCCGTACGTTAGCATGGTAGTCGTTCAGCCAGCCAAGTTCGTCGTCGCTCAGCAATTCCGCGACAACAAGCCTGCGGTCGATCGGGCAACAGGTCAGCGTTTCGAAGCCGAGCATGGGTTTGTCACCGCCTTCCAGCGGTTTGGCATCTTCCACGATGATCAGGTTTTCAATGCGGATGCCGAAGGCGTCTTCACGGTAGTAACCGGGCTCATTCGACAGGATCATGCCCGGCAACAGTTCCTGCAAGCCGCGTCTTGAAATGCTTTGCGGGCCTTCATGCACCGAAAGATAAGAGCCGACACCGTGGCCGGTGCCATGGGCATAATCGGCACCGGCATTCCACAGGGCCGCACGGGCGAGAACATCGATGTCGATACCGCGTGTGCCAGGCGGAAAACGCTGCCGAGTAATTGTAATCATGCCCTTGAGGACGAGTGTGAAGAAGCGTTTTTCTTCTTCACCAACCCGTCCAATTGCCACGGTACGGGTAATATCGGTGGTTCCGTCCAGATACTGGCCACCGGAATCGACCAGATAGAGCTCACCGGATTTCAGCGAGCGGTTGGTTTGCGTATTGACGCGATAATGGATGATGGCGCCGTTCGGGCCGGCGCCGGATATCGTTTCAAACGAAATATCCTTCAGCGGCATCTGCAGGCGCTCGCCGGTACTGCTGCGGGCTTTTTCGAGCGCCCGCACGGCAGCAATCTCGTCGACCGTTTCGGGTTCCTGCGCATCGAGCCAGGCAAGAAAAGCTACCATTGCCGCACCGTCGCGCAGATGTGCCGCGCGGCTGCCGTCCAGTTCCGCGGCGTTCTTCTGCGCCCGCGACAATCGCGCCGGATCGGTTGCTTCGACAAGCTTGCCGCCGCTTTCGACGATCAGGTCGCCAAGCTGCACCGAGGCAAGGTTCGGATCGATCATTACGGAAGCGCCGTCTTTCCCGAGCGCTGAAACGACGGCCTGCAATTCGCCCGGCTCACGCAGGGTGGTCAGTCCAGACAGATAGGTTCCGATTTCATCGCCTATCTTGCGCCGATCGATGAACAAAGCGTTGTCCTTGCCCGGAGTTATGATCGCGAATGCCAGCGGATGGGGCGTGTGCGGCACGTCGCTGCCACGTATGTTGAATATCCAGGCCACCGACGATGGATCGGTGATCACGCAGGCATCGGCATTCTTTTTGGTTATGTCAGCTTCTATTGCCGCCAGCTTTTCCTCGGACGGGCTCCCGGCAAACGTTACCGGCTGCACCGATACTCGGCCGAGAGGTTCGAGCGGACGATCATCCCAGATGGCGTCTATCGGATTTGATCCAAGCCGAACGATGGAGGCGCCCAGTTCGACAGCCGACTTTTCCATTGCGCGTATGTCGGCGATCGTGTGCAGCCAGGGATCGATTCCGATGCGCAGGCCAGCCGTTCCATTGTCTATTAGCCATGTGCGCGGCGGGGTCTTGATCAGGTCTTGTGGTGTGAAAACATCGAGGTCGACCTGCTGGCGGACCTGCGCCGTGTAGCGCCCATCGACAAAGACATGGGCGCTATCCCGCATGACAAGCGCAACGCCGGCGGAACCGGTAAAGCCCGTCAGCCAGGAAAGCCGTGCTTCGCTGTCCGGAACATATTCGCCCTGGAACCGGTCCGAGCGGGGAACCAGAAGACAGTCGATGCCCACATCGTCAAATCCCGAACGCAGCCTCTTCAGCCGTTCTTTGCCGGCGTCCGCCGAAGCGGTGACATCGAAACTCTGAAACATGAACACCCTTTCCCGGTCTGCAAAATAACTCTCATCTCGCATGTGCAACAGTTCTTTTCGCGTATGCAGCAAATGCAGGGCTACCATGCGTGAAACCGCCTAACAGACTGCAAGGCAGCGGCGTACATAGTAGCCGTAACAGCACCCTGGATAACAGGTTTGAAAAGGAAGATTTCAATGTCCACATCATTTTTCCGCACCGCTTTCGACCGGATTGCATCAGCCCGCGAAAAGCAGGCACGTCGCTATGTCGGCAGTGTTTTGCTGACGCTTGATGACGAAACGTTGAAGTCTCTCGGTCACAGCCGCGAAGAACTGAGCCGCAGCGCACGGTCCTCGTACCCGTTCTGAGTATTGGCTCTACAGCACATTTTCCGGGTTCGAACCCGAATTTCATACGGCGTCCATGGGCGCCGTATTTTTTTGGCGGGTATCATCATTTTGCCAGATGCAGCGTAACCCAACCGTCGCGCCAAAGGGTGCGACGATGATAAAGTCCCTGCGTGTTGTAGGCGGCCAGCACCTTCATACGTTGCTCTGCGAGAATTCCCGATAAAATAACCTGCCCCCCGGCTCCAAGATTGCGGTTGAGGGCAGGGGCCAGTTTCATCAGCGGCCTCGCCAGAATATTGGCAATGATGAGATCGAACGGTCCGTTGCGCGCGAAGACATCGGAATGAAATCCGGGTGCCGTCTTCAACTGTATTTTTGACGCGCATCTGTTCTTGCGCACGTTTTCACGCGCCACTTCCACTGCGATCGGGTCGATGTCAGTTGCCAGGATGTTGGCCTGTGTGAGCCGTGCGGCTGCAATTGCAAGTACGCCGCTGCCAGTGCCCAGGTCCAATATGGACCTGAAAGCCGCCTGCCGGGTGAGCAGATCGATCATTTCGAGACAGCCTTCGGTGGTACAGTGATGGCCAGTGCCAAATGCGCGACCGGCGTCGATCTCGATGGCGATATCACCGCCGCGTATCTGATCTCGGTCATGCGAACCGTGAACCAGAAAACGACCGGCCCGGACCGGCTGGAGCCCTTGCAGCGAATGGGCCGCCCAATCGATCTCCGGCAGAATTTCCACCTCTATTGCTGTCGATGGAAACACCGGCTTGAGGCAATCCGCCATTGCTGTAATGAGTCGGCCTCTTTCATCTTCCGTGGCGTAAAGGGAGGCTTCCCATACGTCATTGTCCTCGTCGATTTCCATCGTTGAAATAGGATAGCCGTCATCTTCGAACCGACCGCTCAGCAGATCGAGCGCAGTGGCGCAGTCCGACTGGCTGCCGGCGACAAATAAACGTATCTGTTTCACTTATTCGCTTTCATTCATTGCAGCGGCACGTTTGCTGGCTCGCGCTTCGGTGTCTGCCGGTGCATAACACAGCACCTGGTCTTCCGCAGAAGGTTCCCCGGCCGCGGTCGATGCGAAGACAATTTTGCCGGATGGCTTGATCCACATCAGCACGATTGCCTTTTCGTCACGGCTTTGCAGATAGGCGTCGTAGCCGAAATCCTCCGACAGCGTCGTGACCTGGAATGTCCAGCCGGCAATCTCGTTGGCCTGTAGCTGCCAAAATGAAACAGGCGAGCCGGCAAGCGGCCGCCCGCCAAGCGTGAAATTGAGGGTGTGGCGCTCGGATTCCGATTTTCCCGGTTCGATCTGAAAGACATGAGAACGGCCGAATTCAAGCCCGAAATCGGTGCAGACGAGGGCGTTGTAGGCATCGTTGTCGCCGGCTGCAATGAGATAGGAGAAGCGGTTGAAATCGATCGTGTGGTGCGCTTCCTCCGACAAGACCTCACCGTAATAGACCGGGACATTGGCCAGTCTGGCCTCCGAAATGCGGTTCCAGGCCCGATCGGCAATCATCGCAGGTATTTCCAGATCGGATAGCTTGCGCGCAAGTGCTGTCGCCCAGCGCGAGCCGCCAACGATCAGAACACCGGGTTTTTGTGCCGATTTGAGCCCGAGAGCGGCGGCGAGCGGTCCGAGTGAAAACCCGTGCAGAATGATGGTCGCAACCACGACGGCAAAGGTCACCGCCACCATCTTGCTACCGTCGGCAACACCAATGCCGGTCAATGTGGCGCCGAACAGGCCCGAGACCGCGACCGCGACGATGCCGCGCGGTGCGATCCACCCGGTCAAAAGCCGTTCCTGCCAGGTGGCGCCGGAACCGATGGTCGCCGCAAAAATGGCCAGGGGCCGGATGACAAACAGCAGGCTTGCAACAAAGGCGACCGTCCGCCAGTCCAGGGAACGAATATCCGCAACCGTCAATGACGCGGTCAGCAGAATGAAGACGCCCGACACGAGCAGGATCGTAACGGTCTCTTTGAACCTGCGTATCTCGGAAAGGCTTGCCAGGCGTGTGTTCGCAAGCGCGACACCCATCACGGTGACGGTGAGCAGGCCGGCTTCCTCAAGGGCGACATTGGTTGCAGCGTAGGCCAAAAGAACCACTGTCAGGAGAATTGGGACTTTCAGGTATTCGGGTACATGGCCGCGAATAAACAGCCACTTGATCAACCTTGCCGCCGCCCAGCCGCCGACAAGAGCCAGCACCAGTGCCAATGGCACCCGGACCGCCAGATCGCTGGCATGGTGGTCGCCATGCAGTATGAGGACCGTCTCGAAGGAAAGGACTGCAAGCAGCGCGCCAATCGGGTCGTTGACGATGGCTTCCCAGCGCAGGATCGACGCCGGTCTCGACGAAAGCTGTGCCTGGCGCAGTAACGGCATGATGACTGTCGGACCGGTAACGACAAGAATCGCTCCCAGAACAACGGCTGTGGTCCAGGAAAGCCCGGCAATGAAGTGGGCGGAAAGCGCGGTCAGCAGCCACACAAGCGGCCCGCCAAACATTACGATATGCCTGACGGTGGTAGAGGTTTCGCGTATTTCCTTGAAATTGAGGGTCAGGCCGCCCTCGAAAAGGATAATGGCGACCGACAGCGAAATCAGCGGACGATAAATCTCACCAAAATCAGCCGCTGGGTTGAGAAACCCGGTTGCCGGTCCGGCTAAAAACCCGGCCACCAGAAGCAGAACAATGGCTGGAAGCTGCAGCCGCCAAGCCAGCCATTGCGCGCCTATGCCGGCGGCGCAGACCAGGGCTATTTTCAGGGCAATTTCGTGCATGTATTGCTGATTCCGCTGCTTTT
The DNA here is from genome assembly GCA_024244645.1 of Hyphomicrobiales bacterium. Taxonomy (GTDB): domain Bacteria; phylum Pseudomonadota; class Alphaproteobacteria; order Rhizobiales; family Rhizobiaceae; genus Hoeflea_A. Next base: position 4,761 of record JAAEOH010000416.1, on the reverse strand, counting down.
GCGTTTACAGCATTAAATGGCGTTTGCCGTATTTGGAACAGTTCGCGGGCGGGGTGACGGTGGTTGTCGACTATCCGTTGATCAGATTTTGCAGTTTCCTGACAGCCACATCTGCGTCCTCGCCAAAGGAAATGGTGGCCGCGAACTTGCCGCCATTGTTCATCAGGAAGACCAATGCGGTGTGGTTCATTGTGTAATCGCCGTCCGGATCGGCTGTATCGCTCGGCACTTTCTGGAAGAAAACATTGAAGCCCTTGGCCATCTCGCGGATTTCCTGCGGCTCACCCGTGATGCCGATAATCCTGTCAGAGACGCTGGATACGTAACTTCCAAGTATGTCCGATGTGTCGCGTTCTGGATCGACGGTTACGAAATAGGCATTCATCTTGTCGCCGTCGGGATCGACCCGTCGCAACCAGCCATCCAGTTCAAAAAGCGTTGTCGGACACACTTCGGGACAATGGGTAAAGCCGAAGAACAAGGCCGTCGGCTTTTCACTGAATGCCGCTTCAGTTATGGGAGCGCCTGTCTGATCGACCAGTTCGAAAGCAACGCCGTAGGGTTTGCCGGCAATTTGCGTATCAGACCGCGACCACTCGAAAGCAAGCCAGGCAAACGCCAGGCCGAGGACGGCGATGAGGGCAATCAAACCGGTTCTGAGTACGGCCATAAATGTCTCCGTTTACGATTGTGCGGTCAGAGCGCATCGTCCGTTGTTTACTAATATCGGTATCGGGATAAGTCACCGGGCTAATTTGACACAGGCAAAATTGTGCTCAGCCTACATGCACCAGGCAAGGCCTGCCGATGCATAAGTCAAGAAGATTTCCGCACCATGGTTCAGCCAGCCGGCAAAGGTCGTGCCGGTGATCAGCGCTGCGATAATGACAGCCGCTCCCGCAACAACCATGCGGTTCCAATGTCCAGCCGAAATGTTCATACCGCTATAATAGAGCTCATATAGCGGGCGTCAAAGAGGCTCGCAGTATTGTGAGCAACCCGTCCTAGATGACTGTTTTTGAGCCAGCATCATCTGAATTTTGCGGATTGCGTGCCGGGGTCATGACAATGGCGCCGATGATCAAGACGCAGGCGAACCAGTGAACGAATCCGATGATCTGCTCAAATGCTAGCCATGCGACCGCAAAATTTGTCGGCAGTTCGATGCTGCTTGCCATGGACGTGCGCGCCGGCCCAATGGCTGGTGCGAAGGAGGCATAGAGCAATTGGGGGAGGAGAAATGTCGCCAACGCCATGCCGATGAGCAGCCACCAGTCGACACCGGATTTCGGCAACATCAACCCCAGTTCATTCCAGGCAACCAGTGGGATCGGACCAATTACAGCACCACTGGCCAGGCTTGCAATCCGAGCAAGCGGAGGCATTGGCGTCAATTGTCTCGTCAGCACGTTGAGCATGAACCTAAAACTCAATGGCGCGCTGAGGGCCAGGATCAGGTCGGACAGGTGATCGGGTTCGATGGCCGACGGTCCCAGCACCAGCATACTCGCCACCAGAACGACCAAAGCGGCGATGATGGCGCGTCTGGATGGTTGTTCTCCGAACCATATCCAGCTGATCAGCGTCGTGAATATCGGGAATGTCATTTAAAGGATGCCCACATTTGCAACCGGCGCCGTTTCAATGGCGTGGACATAACCGATCCAGCCAAATCCCAGGATCACGCCGGTGAACAGGCCCAGATGAGGGCGGTCCGGTCAATATTGTTTGAAAATAAGACCGGGCCGAGCAAAATGGCCGTCACCAGGAATCGATAAAATTCGATCGCGTAGGCCGGCATGCCATCATCGACCAGGCTTTTGGTGAAATACGGTACAGTACCGAAGCCGATGCCGGCGAGCACCACGAGGAGTGTCGCCGATGCCGTACTTATTTCGGCATAACCCGATCGCAGCAAAAAATTTCATGCGGCTGGCTCTTCGCTCGTCCCTGTCAATTGCCCATGACGGTGCCCTCACGACGCGGATCGGCTCCGCCGGTTAATCCGTCATCGGTAATATGGATGGCGTGAAGCCCTGAGTTCAAGTCGCGGATATTCACCTTGTAACCAAGTGCTTCTAAAGGTGCTGCGAGCTTTTCAGCTTCGCTACCCTTTTCCAGATCATAGGTTCCGAAACGGTTGACCAGGTGCGGCATGTTGATGGCGGCCTGCACATTCATTCCCCAGTCGATATGGGCAATGATCGCCTGCGCAACAAAGCCGATAATGCGGCTGCCACCGGGAGAGCCGATGGCCATATAGGGCTTTCCATCTTTCATGATGATGGTCGGTGCCATGGATGAGCGCGGCCGCTTGCCGGGTTCAACCCGGTTGGCGATCGGGATACCATCTCTATGGGTTCTGAAGGAAAAATCGGTGAGCTCGTTGTTGAGCAGAAAGCCGCTGGTCATCAGGCGCGAGCCGAAGCCGTTCTCGATGGTTGTCGTCATGGAGACGACGTTGCCATCGGCATCGACGATGGCAAAATGGCTGGTAGAGGGGAGTTCAAGGCTTTCATCGTCCGCCAGAAGCATGACGTGGTCCCAGGCGGGCGAACCGGGCTTGACCTGATCGGGGGTCAATACCGCTCGGGGCTCGATGAGATGGGCTCTCTCGTCGAGATATGCCTGATCAAGCAGACCCTCGGTGGGCATCGGAACAAAGTCACTGTCAGCCATGTAACGTCCGCGATCGGCGAATGCCAGCCGAGAGGCATCACCGATCAACTGCCATGTCGCCGGGTTGCCGGGCTTTTGAGCAGCCATGTCGAAGGGTTCGAGAATTCCGAGGATCTGTCCGACGGTAAGAGCGCCGGAAGAGGGTGGTCCCATGCCGCAGACATCGTAGCCGCGATAGGAAAGGCAGACTGGCGGGCGCTCCTTGATCCGGTAATTGGCCAGATCTTCATGCGATAGAAGGCCGGGATTATTCGGATTGCCGTTTTTGACGGTGTCGACGATCTTCTGCGCAATCGGACCTTTGTAAAACGCATCGGCACCCTGTGCGGCAATTGATTTAAGGGTTTGCGCGTAGGCGGGATTTGCCAGCAGATGGCCTTGTGGATGCGGGGTGCCGTCATCTTTCAGGAAATGGGCGCTGGTTTCCTCATGAAGACCCAGCCGGTCCACGTCGGCGCTAAGTTGCTTGAACAGACGTTCCGACAGCTCAAAACCCTGTTCCGCAAGATCGATTGCGGGCTGGACCAGCGTTGCCCACTCCAGCTTGCCGTGTGCGGCGTGCGTGTCATAAAGAAGTTTCAGTGTTCCGGGCGTGCCGACGGAACGGCCGCCGACCACGGCGTCGAAAAACTTCAGCGGCTCGCCGTTCACGTTCTGGAACAATGTCGGCGTTGCCGCCATGGGCGCCGTTTCTCGGCCGTCAAAGGTCGTCAGCAGTCCTTCGTCATTGTCGAAATAAACCAGAAAGGCGCCACCTCCAATGCCCGACGATTGCGGTTCGACCAGACCGAGCACCAGTTGAACGGCAACCATCGCATCGATGGCGTTGCCACCGGCTGCCAGCGCGTCATGACCGGCCTTCGTTGCATATGGATTGGCTGTCGCGACCATGAAATCCTTTGCACTGACGGCCTGACGCGAGGAGATGCCCGTAGCGATTTCGGGTGCCACGCTGTCTGCTGCGTCCTGTCCGAGAGCATTTGCGGAAAGGAGCATTAGGGCTGCGGCAAGGTTCAGTCTGATGCCGTTCTTCAATCCTGCCTTCATGGGTATCTCCTTTGTCCGTATTCCTGTTTGCCGGCGCTCAATGCCCGGACCAGAAAATATGAACCGGCGGTTGTGCACCGTCCAGCCCCTATCGGGTGTTTTGATCCCATATGCGCTCATAATCCGTCACTGACGGAAATCTGGAAGCTTTTTGGAGCGGGTACTCGCAATCGGGCCGGGTGCGTTCCTATATGAGGACCGGACGAGCAATCAGGGAGCATGCTATGCGTTATGTGACAGTTGGCGCGGTGGCCGGTCTGGCCATGGCGGTTTTGGGTGCCGGTGCGGCCCGGTCCGACGAAGTGGGCGAAGTCGGTGTCGATTGGCTCGGAAACGATATCATCATCGAGGCAGTGGAAGACCCGGATGTCTCGGGCGTCACCTGCCATGTCGCCTATTTCGAACGCGGCCTTGTCGACCGGCTGCAAAAGGGCAACTGGTTTGAAGATCCCTCCAACTCATCCATTGCCTGCCGCCAGACCGGCCGCGTGGTCGTCGGCGATATAGAGCTCGATGAAGGCGGCGAAGAAATCTTCAAACAGCGCCGCTCGATCATCTGGAAGAAGCTCGTGATCAATCGCGTTTACGACAAGAAGAACGACACGCTGATTTACCTCGCCCATTCACGCCAGGTGCAGGACGGTTCGGCCAAAATGTCGCTGTCGACGGTGCCGCTCTACGGTCAGGATGTTACCTGGACCAGCGGCAAGCCGTAGCTTCTGGTGCGGTTTGTACCGACGTCGAAGTGGCTGGTGCGACTAATACTTCATTTGTATTGTGTCACATTGCACCTGCGTGCATGTCATTTGATGTGAACAGCGTGGTAATTTTCTTTGGGTTGCAATAGTGTTGTTGCGGGGAACGCCAATGCTAAGGAAATCGACAACTATTGTACCCCAATTATTCATCGGACAGTGGCGCATTGACAAGCGCGCGTGTTCTCGGCCGGGTAGACGGCGGAAAATTGGGTTGGATTTTTGGCAGGCGTTGGGGGTTTGTCATTGAGGTTCGAACGGCGGCTTTAGCCGCGCCGGT
>JAAEOH010000415.1 GCA_024244645.1 Hyphomicrobiales bacterium | reverse complement strand
TACATTATACCAAGATAAGGTGAAGCCCTGTTGACAGGGGCATTGACTAGCTACTCTATCACACGCCGTGACTGTGTGATAAGGGTTGGGAATTCGAGTAGAGGCCTGTGAACGATTAGCGCTACACAGAGAATTCAAACATGGAAGCTGGGGATGGTTAGGGTTAGGGTTAGCGCTCCTTCGTGGCTCCATGCCCCCAGTATCGCCGGGGAGTCTTCGGGTCGCGAACGGAGAGCTTTGTGAATCTTGTGCGCTGCAGCGGTAAGTAGCACGTTGTTGTCAATCCAATCTGGTCGATCCGTTTCCCCTGTAGGAAGAATAGACGGATCGTTGTTGGGTCCGGTCCCTCACTGTGCCGTAGGTGAGGAGACTGTAGCTATCCGGAGGCAGCCCTATATGGGCTCAGGCATCTCTTGCGTTGTAAAATTCGCAGAGGGAGTATCCCGTTCAGAGACTCTACGATGCCCTTGGAACAACAAGAAGAAAGAGTCCGGCCTGGTGTCATGTGTTATACCTTGTATAGATTCAAACATGGAAGCTGGGGGTGACGGCTCACCCAATATGACAACAAAATTACTTGTACCTTGGAGGAATGACTGGGAGAAATTCAAGAGGATGTTCAAAGCTTCAGCGAGACTGAATGGAGTCTCGGACGCAGGCAAAGCAGGAGAGGCCCTGGCAAAACTAAGGAAACATCCCATAGACACCACCAGAAAACAAGGCCCCGCCTACAACAAACCTATCACCCCGGAGATAGGGGACGACCAATATCCCACGGTTGACTCCCATACACGTACGCAAGCACCAAAGCTTGCCGCAATGCTAACACCATCTCTGGCGGACACGGTGGGAGTACAACAAAGCATCATCACAGATGAACTAGAGGATGATGAGGACGGAATAGCGGCATGGGCAGCCCTAGTTACTCACTTCGAATACAGTACGGAAGATATCAGGGCCGAAACACTCTTCCACAAATGGGAAGAGGAAAGCCTAGGATGTGGGGAGCACCCAGACGTACTTTGGGCCAGATTGTCTTCCCTGCAGAGGAAACTCATCAAATTGGGCGAGGAATGTAACGACAAGAACCTAATGAGAAGGTTCATCTCTGCTATAGACAAGCAACCAGG
>JAAEOH010000414.1 GCA_024244645.1 Hyphomicrobiales bacterium | reverse complement strand
TTCTGCCATAATTTCCGCTCCTGTTGCGCCGATGTTTTCGGCCAAAAGTTTTTCCAAAGTGCTAACACCTTCCGCCATTCCAGCGGCTACGGCATCAGCCCCAATTAGCAGTCCGCCGGCACCAAAATCTGTTGCCACCGTTTCTGCTGTCACGCCGCGATTTGCCGCGACCGTTTCTATAAATATTTCCGCCAATCTATCGACGTGGTTCTGTACCTGCGCCGTGCCCTCATCCGTCTCCATATCAGGACGCTTTCTTGGTGATTGCGAGCTTACAATTTCAACCTGATCCTTCGGTTTGTCTGTAGCGATTGTTGCGACCACGCCGATACTGCCCACTGCCGCTGTTGCGTTGACAATCACAGCATCAGCCGCGGACGCTATCCAATACGCGGCTGATGCGCCTGTCCCTGACACGTATGCAACCACGGGCTTTTCTGCTGATTTGATCAATTCAGCGAATTCCGCTATTCCTGTCACCGTTCCGCCTGGCGAGTCAATATCCAACACGATACACTCAACCGACACGTCATCCATGGCGGTGCCAAAATCGGTCGCCAGCGCTTGCACCGATGTTCCTCCGCTAATAGCAGAAAACAGATTCATGTATCGCGCGATCGGCCCATGTATTGGGATTACTGCTGTACCGCCCCTGATTGTGACATCCCGAGTGTTATCAAGCGGCCTACCCAGCTTTGCCGCTACCGC
>JAAEOH010000413.1 GCA_024244645.1 Hyphomicrobiales bacterium | reverse complement strand
ACGGCCTTTTTGCAACGCGATGTCCGCTTTCTGGTGATTGAACACCTCTGAGGAGCCTCGCAACTCGTCAACTAAGGGCTCAGAGTAGACCTTGAACACAATTTCGCATCTAAATGTGCTCAGATGACTGCAATGCGGACAAAGCGACGTTGGCGTTCCGTGTCCAGTACTCAAATTGCGACAGAGGTCGAAAGGGCAAAAAGTGCCATCAACGGTCAAAAATCGCCTAATTTAGCCAGGCCTTTCTTTCATCCCGGCTAAACTCAAACCTTCCAATAATATATTCTCCTCATCTGACTCCAACGGCCACCTCCTTTTTATGGCGTGGAATGTCGTTCGGATGTTGAATAAACCTGTTTTTGTATCTTTGTGTTTAGAAGACTGAGCCAATCGAAATCCCTCACCCAGTTGGTCATATTTTCGGAGCGCTAGGTTCGCCCGCTTCTCCTCCCCAGATAACGCCAGTGCTGCGGCAAGAAAGACATATGGTACATTCCAATTGGAATTAGCGTCTGACCATTTCTTAAGGTCACGCACTGCCTCCTGTGTTTCACCCGTAAACAAATCGGCGATCCCGGATGCGCCGAAGTACCAGTTCGGATGGTGTGGATTGCGTTTCATTGCCTCCTGCGCCAGTTCGGCCGCCTCGCGCGGCCGTCCCGCAAAATTCAGTGCAATCGAAAGATCTGCGAGAACATCCGGATCATTGGGCTGAAGTCGAGCAGCTGCTTCAAGCTCCGCAACCGCCAGATCCATATTCTTGGTAGTTGAAACCCAGTAACTCATCAAGGAAAAGTGCTCGCGTGCCAAGACTCTGTGCGCCAAGGCATTGTCATTCAGTTCAATGGATTTTCTCGCCAGCTCAAATGCTCTGGATTGCTGCCTTTCATCAGCATTAATCGTCTCAACATAGAGCCATTTGGTCCAGCCAAGCCCAGCATAAGCGAGCGCGTAGTCCGGGTCAGCCCGTATCGCCTCCTCGAAAGCAGCTTGTGCTGCCCGATTGCCATCCACGTTAATTCTGCGGCGCTCCGATAACAATTTGAGGCCACGAAGGTAGGCATCATATGCTTGAGGATTGTCAGTATCGCGACGGACAACGGCCTGTCGCTCTGAGGAGGACAGTTGGGGTTTCAGTGCATCAATGATCCGGCTCGCTACCTGATCCTGAACTGAAAACACGTCTGCAAGTGTGCCGTCATATCGGTCTGCCCAGACATGTCCACCGGTCGTTGTATCGATCAGCTGTGCGTTAATTCGCACCTCGTTCCCGGCACGACGGACAGATCCTTCCAGGACATATCTTACGCCCAACTCACGCCCGACCTTCGCAACATCCATTGCCTGGTCTCGGTATTGAAAGGAGGTGTTTCGGGCGATGATGAACACGCCGGATATTTTTGACAGATCGGTTATTATGTCTTCCGCAATGCCATCGGCAAAGTAGATTTGGCTCGTGTCGTCCGACATGTTTTGAAATGGTAGTACGGCGATCGATGAATTGTTGGCCAGCGGAACAGTTTCAGCCTCAGTAACAGCCGGATCCGACTTGGACTGCCAAAATAGCCACCCAATCGTCATTGCGATGACAATCAGACAAGCGCCTATTGATACGACAACCGCATTCCGATGCCAGCTTCGCGCTTTCATTTGCGGTCCGACTACATTACCTGCTGCATTTGGTTCTAACAGGACGCGATAGACCCGCACCGGTTTCTCGATATTCTTGACATGCTGTGCTCCTAAATCGGCGTACCCCACATCCACATTGGCTTTGAGATGCTCATAAGCCGTGCCCGAAACACAAACTCCACCAGGCTCTGAAAGTTGTTCCAACCGTGCAGCAATGTTAACCCCATCGCCGTAGATGTCATCGCCGTCAATGATGATATCGCCAAGGTTGATGCCGATACGGAATCGAATGCGGCGCGCTTCCGGCACGCCTTTGTTTCGCTCAACCATGGCACGCTGAATCGCGACCGCACTGGAGACCGCGTCAACGACACTGGCGAACTCCACTAACATACCGTCACCAGTGGTCTTTACGATCCGGCCGCTGAACTCGGCAATGGACGGATCAACGATTTCAAAGCGGTGCAATTTCAGCGCGGCGAGTGTTCCCGCCTCGTCGGCTTCCATGAGGCGCGAGTAGCCCACCATGTCGGCAGCGAAGATTCCGGAAAGGCGTCGATTGATCTTGTCTTCGGTCACATTGCCTCATCACAAAGAGCACTAAGCGCTGAGAATAACCCGGATGGTGCAAATGCACCATTGGTGAACGGGAGAGGCAGTTATGATCTTTCCCAATTTCTCCCGACGTCCGAATGGGGTCAGCAGTGACCGAACGCGTGGTTCGCGGCTATCCAACCTGCGACACGATTGCCAAGTCTGCAAAGGGCTCGGAGTCGACACTCGCTGCAATGCACACGTCAGGAAAGCACAGTTCTCGGCACGAAGGACGGCTCAGCGGATATACCGACCAAGTTCATCCACGACGGATGTTTGAATTGCGGCGCGTGGAGTGCGGACACTTTGT
>JAAEOH010000412.1 GCA_024244645.1 Hyphomicrobiales bacterium | reverse complement strand
TCCCAGTCTGCGCAGCTCCATACGGGCCCGCGGCGTGTGAAAGCCGCAATGAGAGGCCGGACACACGACAGCATCTGATCACATGCCGGAACCTGACCAAAGAAAAGGCTTGCATTTAACGGGGCGTCCACACACGTCCGGGGAATCCCACCTAACGCGATCGCCTTTCCCGCGTTAGTGTCACTTATAGATAGTGGACACTAAATGGGGTTGTGATTTTGGCAAAGAAACGAGTACGGCGACCTTGGAGCGCTGAGGAAAAACGTTCAATCTGTTTGCAAACCCTGGCTCCAGGTGTATCTGTTGCGCAGGTTGCCCGGCGTTATGCGATGAACGCCAATCTGATTCTCAAATGGCTCAAAGACCCGCGTTTTCAGCCAGACGAGCTTGAGATCGAGGAATCGGCGTTTCTACCATGTGTGACGTCGCACCAACACCCCACCTACATCTCCAGTACTTCCCAGCCTGAGCCCTACTGGATCATTTTGGGCTGGACCATACAGGCTCTAACATTCTGGACGAACATTCCAAGCGTTCCTATAATCAGCGGATGCGAAACACCGCCTTTGTTTTGATGCTGCTCTTTGCGATTACGCCCTAAAGATGACCGGTTGCTGCGATACCCGAAAAAACACAATAAAATCAATGCGTACACAACTATTCGGGATTCATAGAATGCCGCCCAAATGACGGGCAAGCATTGGGAACCCTGGCTATGACAATCTTTTCAAACACTTAGCCTTCCTCAAATCCCGAATAATTCCCAACGTCTTGCATTTCTAAATCCCGAACAATTTCCAACGCTCCAACTTCACCATTCGTTCACCATTGTCGGGCACATTCACAACACTTGCAGAACACAACTGGAACATATAGTGTATGTTCTGTATTTGTTTCTCCGATTCGGGAGCCAGCGATGCTGACGCGCAAACAACATGAACTGCTGCTTTTCATCCATGAACGCATGAAGGAGAGCGGCATTCCGCCATCCTTCGACGAAATGAAGGAAGCGCTCGATCTGGCATCCAAATCGGGGATCCACCGGCTGATTACGGCCCTTGAGGAACGCGGCTTCATCCGCCGGTTGCCGAACCGCGCGCGTGCGCTGGAAGTGTTGCGCCTTCCGGAAGCCATGATCCCCGCATCGCAGCCACGCAAGGGCTTTTCCCCGAGCGTCATCGAAGGCAGCCTCGGCAAACCCGAACCGAAGTCCGATCCGGTTCCCCTCGCCGACAATGCCGAAGCTGCAGTCAGCATTCCCGTCATGGGGCGCATTGCAGCGGGTGTTCCGATATCGGCGATCCAGAATATCACCCACAATATCAGCGTGCCGCCCGACATGCTCTCAGGCGGCGAGCACTATGCGCTTGAGGTCAAGGGCGATTCTATGATCGAAGCCGGCATATTCGATGGCGACACTGTGGTGATCAAGAATGCCGCGACTGCCAATCCCGGCGAGATTGTCGTCGCCCTCGTCGACGATGAAGAGGCGACACTCAAGCGCTTCCGCCGCAAGGGTGCATCGATCGCGCTTGAAGCCGCCAATCCGGCCTATGAGACGCGCATATTCGGCCCCGATCAGGTGAAGATCCAGGGCAAGCTCGTCGGCCTGATCCGCCGCTATCACTGACCGCATTTCGTGCAGCGGTCAGTCCGTGAGCCAATCGGGTGGATCGTGCTCGAATAACCGGCTGCGCCAATTGTAATATCTGTGCTGCATCCAGGACCGGTCGGCACCCGCGATAGCCGAGCGGACAGTTGCCGCTCCATCACGTCCATCAAAGCTGATCTCCAGCGATCCGCTTTGCCGCAGCATGCGGCCGGTCACCAGCATGGCGCCTGAATAGCAGCGCTGCATGGCGATGCACTTCGCTGTCACCACGATATCAGCCCTGTCACAGGCTGCACCGATATAGCTAAGGTTTTCCACAAAGATCACCCGTTTGCCACCCGACGTGATCCCCGCGCAAAAACTGTCATCAACGCAGATGAATGCCGGCTCCGCTTCGTCCATGTGTTTGAATACCAACGACAATGCCTTCCCGGAACCCTCGGTATCCGCTGGCACCTGAACGGCCTTTGGAGCGAGATGTTCAAACTTGATCAGGGCACGCCGCCATTGGTCGAATGTGAATTTTGGTGGCCTCGCCCGGTTGGTGGCAAGGCTGCCTCCTGCCACAATGGCAATCAGTCTGCCGTCTTCAGATACGAGCAGATCGGGGCTGCGACCGGCGCCGCTGAAAACGAATGCAAAAACCGCAACGCCCATGATTGGTGTGCGTCCGGCGAACCCCACCTAACGTGGTCGTTTTTCCCGCGTTAGTGTCCACCAACGATAGTGGACATTAGGGGGTTTGCGATGGCACGTCGAAAGCGACGGTCATGGAGCAAGGAAGAGAAGCGTTCGATCTGTTT